>OMVC01000067.1 GCA_900314375.1 uncultured bacterium | reverse complement strand
CCATAGGGTTGTTACCCATACCGATAACGCCCATCATTTCAACGTGAGCAGGAACTGATGAAGAACCTGCAAATTGTGCATCACCATGCATTCTTCCCATAGTATCAGTCATACCGTAAGATGCAGGACCTGCAGCAACGTTGTCAGGGTGCAATGTACGACCTGTACCACCGCCTGAAGCAACAGAGAAGTATTTTCTGCCGTTTTCGATAGCCCATTTTTTGTATGTACCTGCAACAGGGTGTTGGAATCTTGTTGGGTTAGTTGAATTACCTGTAATTGATACATCAACGCCTTCTTTAATCATTATTGCAACACCTTCCGATACATCATCAGCGCCGTAGCATTTAACTTTTGCTCTTTCACCGTCAGAGAACGGAGTTTCTTTAACAACTTTCAACTCGCCTGTTTTGTAATTGTATTCTGTTTCAACATAAGTGAAGCCATTAATTCTTGAAATTACATAAGCGGCATCTTTTCCTAAACCGTTTAAAATTACTCTTAAAGGTTCTTTTCTAACTTTGTCTGCATTTCTTGCAATACCTATTGCACCTTCAGCTGCCGCAAAAGATTCGTGACCTGCCAAGAAACAGAAACATTTTGTTTCTTCTCTTAATAGCATTGCGCCTAAATTACCGTGTCCGATACCGACTTGACGTCTGTCGCCGACAGAACCCGGAACTGCAAATGCTTGCAAACCTAAACCGATAGCTTCAGCCGCATCAGCTGCGTTAGTAATACCTTTTTTGATTGCGATAGCAACGCCTAAAGTATATGCCCAAGATGCGTTGTCAAACGCGATAGGCTGAATACCTTTTACTATGGCATCTACATCAATACCTTTTGATAAACATAAATCGCGAGCTTCTTCCAAAGATTTGAAACCGTATTCGGGTAAAACTTTTTTCAAAGTAGCTTCACGTCTATCTTGTCCTTCAAATTTTACTGTCATTTTTATTTTCCTTCTTGTTAATATTCATTACAGTTGAAAGGTTAAATGGTTTAACGGTTGAATGGTTTTTACGACGCTTCGCGCATTTTATATGGTTAGCAGGGATGAAATAAACCTTTCAACTATTCAACCCTTCAACCATTCAACTAATATTTATTCTTCTCTTGGGTCGATATATTTAACCGCATCGGCAAATCTTCCGTAAGTTCCGATATTTTTATCGTAAGCTTCTTGAGGATTTACACCTTTTTTGATGGCATCCATGAATTTGCCAAGATTGATAAATTGATAACCGATAACTTCATTATTTTTATCCAAACCAAGTTTAAGAATATAACCTTCTGTTAATTGAAGATATCTTACGCCTTTTTGAGCGGTTGAATGAATTGTACCGCACATTGAGCATAAACCTTTACCTAAATCTTCCAAACCTGCACCGACAGGCAATCCGTTTTCGGAGAAAGCAGATTGAGTTCTGCCGTATACGATTTGTAAGAATAATTCTCTCATCGCAACGTTGATAGCATCACAAACCAAGTCGGTATTTAATGCTTCAAGTAATGTTTTACCCGGAAGAATTTCGCCTGCCATAGCTGCTGAATGTGTCATACCTGAACATCCGATTGTTTCAACCAATGCTTCTTGAATAATTCCGTTTTTAACGTTTAAAGTTAATTTGCAAGTTCCCTGCTGAGGTGCACAGCATCCGCAGCCGTGTGTCAAACCTGAAATGTCTTTAATTTCTTTGCATTTAGTCCATTCTCCTTCTTGAGGGATAGGCGCAGGACTTCCTTTTACCCCGCGTCTTACAGGGCATTTGTCTTGAATTTCTTGAGTAACTTGTATATTAGTCATTTTTTACTCCCTTCACCTTATATACTCTAAAATTTTAACTTGCTCAAAATTTTCAGTCAAGATAATTGAAATTTTACTGAAATGATGGTAAAATTTATTTATATAAATACGAGGAAGTTTTATGAAAACAGATAAAAAATTTGGCTTTACATTAAGTGAAGTTTTGATAGTTTTGGTTATTATAGGTATTGTTGCGGTATTAACTTTGCCGTCTTTATTAAAAGATATTCAAGCAAAAGCGAAAGTAAATGCTTTGACTTCAACAATCGATAATGTTCAAAAAGCAATAGACAAAGAACTTGTTGAAAAACGTGCAAACACACTTAATGATACAAACATTATAAGTAACCAAGGTGAATTTTTTAGAGAACATTTTAGTCTGGCTCCGAATCCGCAATCGACTTTTGCAGCAAGCTATCGTTTCTATAGCGGTGCGACTCCAAGCGGGGATGATTTGCCACCGTTAAATGCCACTTGTTTGTTAAAAAATGGTGTTGCGATTGGCTTACACAGGAGCGGTACGATAATGGCAATAGATGTAAACGGCGCTGATAAACCTAATATAGTTGGGGTTGACTATTTTGTTGTAGAAATTTCAGATCGTGAAGATAATGCTACCGGAAGACACCTCGGAGATGTCGGCTTTACGATGGGTGATGAAACTTCATGTGAAGCAAGACGCGCGGCTTGTGCCGGCACAACTAATGCAAACAGTTGTTATCAGGCTTTGGTGTTATCAGGATTTAATCCGAGATACATCGAAGCAGGCAGTTGTAATAATTAAGGAGAGATATATGAATCTAAAAAAACATGCTTTTACTTTAGCTGAAGCACTTATAACAATGGTTATTATAGGTGTGGTTGCAGCATTAACGATACCTGTCATTATGGCAAATGTTTTCGAAAAGTCGTATACTACCCATGCTAAAAATATGGTTGCGACAATTGAACAGCTGGCAGCAGATGAACTTGTAAACCATAAAACCAGATTTTTAAGCAGCACGGATTTTGCTGCTGTCAACAGCTTGTTGTCAGATAATCATTTTGAAATTGCAAATAATTGCGCTAATAATTGTAATGTTCAAGGCGGATATTTTATGATAAATGATCGTGCCGGTATTGAGAATGGTTTTTTCAATGGTCGAACTTTAACGTTAAAAAATGGTACAAAAATAACTTATGCCGTAAACGATGAAGATGAGGACAATTACGGTACTTTTTTTATCGATGTAAACGGTAATGATAAACCAAATACCGCCGGTCGTGATGTTTTTGGTTTTACAATTAATATTCGTGGTCATATAAATGCCCAAGCTGATGCTACAGTTAACGGCTGCAGAGGCGGTGACCCTATTCAGTGCACATCAGTTTTGATGAATAATGCGTGGGAAACTCCAGGCAATATGTAATAACTAATATTTATACGGTATTCAAATAACAAGCACTAAAATGGTTGTCAGAGATTTCCAATAAATCGGGATGTTTCTGACAACATTTTTGTGTACAGAAATCACATCTTGGATTGAATTTACAGCCTTCTATAGTTTGGGATAGCGTCGGAGGCTGGCCTTTAATAGTTTCCAACCGCGTAAATTGGTTTGAAGGTATTGATTTTAACAGTGCTTTTGAATAAGGATGGTTAGTGTGTTCAAAGAATTCTTTTGCTTGTGCGGATTCAACAATGTGTCCAGAATACATGACCGCAATGTCATCAGCGTTTTCGCTGACTAAGGCTAAGTCATGCGTTATCAAAAGGATTGAACTCCCTTTTTCTTTTTTTATTTCATTCAGAAGTTTCATGATTTGAGCTTGAATTGTAACATCAAGTGCTGTTGTCGGTTCATCTGCAATAAGTATTTCTGAATCACAGGCTAAAGCCATTGCAATAATTGCGCGTTGTTTCATTCCGCCTGAAAATTCGTGCGGGTAATTCTTTAATCTTGCTTTTGCATCAGGAATTTGAACGGCATCAAAAGCTTCAATTGCAGTTTTTAATGCTTTATCGCCATCAAGATTTTTGTGTATTTTTAATACTTCTAATAATTGTTCGCCGACTGTATATAGTGGATTTAACGAAGTCATGGGGTCTTGAGGTATAAGCGAAATTTTGCTTCCGCGAATTTCTCGCATTTGTTCTTGTGTTTTATCCAATAAATTTTCGCCGTTGTATATAATCTCACCCGATGTTATTCTTGCGGTTTTTGGAATGAGGTTTAGAATACTCATTGCGCTCATTGTCTTCCCGCATCCGGATTCTCCGACCAATGCCAGCGTTTTGCCTTTTTCAAGATTAAACGATACATCATAAAGAGCCTGAAGAAATTTATCTTCAGATTGAAAACCCAAATTCAAATTTTTTACTTCTAATAAAGGCATCAAAATAAAGTATATTATGTTTATAAAATAATTAAATCAACCAACTTGATGAATTAAAAAATTGTAGGATTATTTTGCGCATTTGATAAAAATATACGTTCCACATTTCTTTGACCGCAAAGAAACGTGGAGCAAAGAAACTCCTGCCCATCGCTTCGTTCACTAATAATTTGTAATGCTCGAATA
>OMVC01000028.1 GCA_900314375.1 uncultured bacterium | reverse complement strand
ATATATCTCCAACATTTGCCCGACAATTTATAACGAATTTTTGACCCTTATCACGAGCCAAATAACGGTTAACATTGCACACATCTTCTATTACGCTTCTTAAATCAAATTTTGTTTTATTTAGCTTGAGAGCACGCGAATCAGCCTGATAATCAGTAAGAATTGTTCCAACCAGATTTGACATGTATTTGCTTGACCCGCAAGCAAGCTTTATCATTTCCCGCTGCTGCGGATTTAGAGCTCCGAATTGTCCTTTTAATAAAAGGTTTAGCATATTAATTTGCGCTCTCGTCGGATTTTTTAAATCGTGGGTTACTGCAGCTACTAGCGATTTTTCTTTTGCAGTAATATACTTATATTTTTTTAAGATTTTTACATGCATAATCAATAATAATAAAATTACTGATATTAAAGAATATATAACCATTTATAACTACCAAAATCATATTATGCGCTCAATATTGTTTTAAAATTATCCAGAAGTATATAAAAATTTTATAAAGTTTTTCAAAAAATTATTGAAAATCTGCGATAATCATTGTATAAAATTAAATGGAAGTTGAAGAAAGAGGTTTTTATGAACGCATACATTCAAAGAGTTTTAGATGAAATTAATGAAAGATACAATACCCAACCTGAATTTTTGCAAGCTGTAAAGGAAGTTCTAATCTCATTAGAGCCTATAATAAATGCCCACCCCGAATATGAAAAAGCTGCAATTTTAGAAAGAATGTTAGAACCCGAAAGAGCAATACTTTTCAGAGTTCCTTGGATAAACGATAAAGGTGAAGTTGTTGTAAACCGCGGTTACAGAGTTCAATTCAGTTCACTTATCGGACCTTATAAAGGCGGTTTAAGATTTCATCCCAGCGTAAATTTAAGTATAATGAAGTTTTTAGGATTTGAACAAATATTTAAAAACGCTTTAACCGGCTTACCGATTGGCGGAGGTAAAGGCGGAAGCGACTTTGATCCTAAAGGCAAATCTGATAATGAAATTATGAGGTTTTGTCAAAGCTTTATGACCGAATTATATCGTCACATCGGACAAGATACGGATGTTCCTGCAGGCGATATCGGTGTTGGAGCAAGGGAAGTCGGATATTTATTCGGACAATACAAAAGAATCAGAAACGCTTATGAAGGCGGAGTTTTGACAGGCAAAGACGTTTGCTACGGCGGTTCGTTGGCAAGAAAAGAGGCAACAGGTTACGGTTTGCTATTCTATGTACGCGAAATGTTAAAAAATCATAACCAATCTTTGGAAGGCAAAATTGTAACAATTTCAGGTTCAGGGAATGTTGCGATTTATGCTTGTGAAAAAGCTTATGCAATGGGCGCTAAAGTTGTCGCAATGAGTGATTCAAACGGTTGTGTATATGATGCGGAAGGAATTGATTTGGATTGTATAAAGCAAATCAAAGAAGTTCAAAGAGGCAGAATAAAAGAATATTTGAATTCTCATCCTAACGCTCAATATTTCGAAAATACAAACGGGCAGGTTTCTCCTGTTTGGAACATAAAAACAGATATAGCATTACCTTGCGCAACTCAAAACGAGTTGACACTTGATGCAGCAAAAGTTTTAGTATCAAACGGAGTTATAGCAGTCGGAGAAGGTGCAAACATGCCTTGTACTTATGAAGCTACTCAATATTTATTGGATAACAATGTTCTTGTAGGTGCCGCAAAAGCAGCTAATGCAGGCGGGGTTGCGACTTCTGCTATCGAAATGAGCCAAAACAGCATGAGATACTATTATACATTTGATGAAGTTGAGAAAAAACTTGAACAAATTATGATTCATATCTTTAATGATTGTAAAGCAGCTTCAGATAATTACGGTTTAAATAATAACTACGTTGCCGGTGCAAATATAGCCGCATTTAAAAAATTGGCAGATGCAATGTTAGCTCAAGGCATAGTATAAAGTTAAATCAGATGCGTAGAGGATTGGATGCGTAGAGGCATAGGCTGTTTCGTTTCATTTGCCCTCCCTTGTGGGATGGAGAAAAATCGGTTTGAGTTTTGGAAAAACAAAACCTGATTTTATTTTCCACTTTCAACTTTCAATTTTCAATTATATAAATAGCTTGCCCGCTTGACATCTTGCACTCAGAATTTCTGATTTGGATTCAATGCTAAATTGCAACATCGATAATTTATGATATAATATTTTTATGAAGAAGATATTATTATCCGTTATTTTAATTTTATCAATATGCAGTGTTCCTGTGATGTCAAATGAAGTTGAAGATGACTATTTTGATATAGCTGCGAATTATTGTGTATTTGGAAACTACAATTCCGCGATGGAATATCTTGATAAGATATTGACTATAAACCCGAATAATCAGCGTGCAATGGATTTAAAAAAAGGGTTAACACACGTTATATCAGGCGACAAAAGTTCTTTTGTAGAAGGTGTAAATCCTTTAATCAAACAAGCAATGGAATATAAAAGAACGGGTGATGAACAAGCTGAACTAAGGACTTTGGTACAAGCAACCCAAGGCAATAATTCGTATTTGGCATACTATTATTTGGGGAATTTATACCGTTTAAAAAAAGATTATCAGCACGCGCTTGATGCATATAATTCTTCTACTTCTGCCAGAGCGGATTTTGCCCCGTCATATTTGTCAAGTGCAATTGTGTTGTATGAAACAGGTAAATATGAATCTGTAATAAATCCTATTGATAAATATCTTACATTTAATCCGAATGATGATTTGGCTTATGCGATAAAATCAAGAGCAGAATTTGCACTTGGCAATTTAAACTCTGCAAAAGCTAATAATGATAAAGCCATAGAAATAAATGATTGTCCGGAATATCAATTTGACAGAGCAAAAATTTTATATAAACAAGAGCAATATAGCGATTCAAAAGAGTTATTCAAAAAACTTTTACCTGATATTCAAACTTCAAAAATTTATGAGTATATGGGATTATGTGATTATGCGCTTAAAGATTACATAAACGCATTGATGGATTTTGATAAAGCGATATTATTATCAAACAATGATGAATATTTAGAATCCCGCTATAATGAAATAAAGCAACTTCTCGAACAATCCGAGGTAAAAAGCGATGAAACGACGCAGGAATAAATCGGAAGGAATATTTGCAAAGCTATTCAATACTATTGTTACAATATGTTTAACAATAGGCATGTTATGGGGATTACAAGCTTGCAGTCACAGCACTTCGCTAAAATTTGTCCAATTAAGCGATATACATTTCCTTGAAAACGGGCAGAATACAACATTTAAAATGACAGGCGCATCATCTCAATTGTTAGACGATGCGATTGAGCAAATCAATGAAGAACAGGAAATTGATTTTGTGATGTTAACAGGTGACATTATAGATAAGCCGTTTGAAAAAGAATTGCGTGCATTTTTACCACATATAGAGAACTTAAAATATCCGTGGTATTTTGCATTTGGCAATCACGACAGATGTGTCGGAGGATATTTAACTACTTCGGTTTATATGGATATGGTTAAAAAATCCAATAAAAATTATAATTTCAATAAACCGTATTATGCATTTACACCTAAAAAAGGCTACCGCGTAATAGTTTTAGACAACATTATAACCGATAAGGTTACAACACAGGGTTATCTTGGAGAAGAGCAAGTTCTATGGTTAAAAAAAGAATTAGACAAATCGAAAAGGGATACTGTTTTAATATTTATGCATGTGCCTTTGATAGAACCGTTTACAAGTCCTAATCACAGATTAAAAAATGCAGTTCAGGTTATGTCTATAATTGAAAATTATAAAAATCCGATAGGAGTATTCCAAGGTCATTATCATGCAACAAGGGTTGTGCAACATGACAACGTATTGTATGTTAATTCCCCTGCGCTTGTATCATACCCAAACGCGTTTAGAATAATAAACGTCACTAACCACAAAGATAAAACCGTATTTGAATTAAAATGGGTTGAAACACGAGAAAAAGCCATACAAAAGACTGCAAAACTTTTGGTTGTTGCTTCAAATATATTTTCAGGCGAAGAAAAAGACCAACATGGCGTATATGAAATAAAAAAAGTAAAGGAATAGACGATAATGAGTGAATTTAAGATAAAATTCAGAGGGGTACGCGGAAGCTTTCCTGTTGCAAATAAGAAGTTTATGCAATATGGCGGCAATACATCCTGTGTAGAAGTCAATGTAGGCGGACACTTGATTATACTTGATGCCGGAACGGGAATTGTTTCAACTGGAGATGAATTGATGGAAAAATACATTTCTTCTGCCATAAACCCTCAAGACAGAATTCCCGTAAAATCCACCATATTACTTTCGCACATACATCAAGACCATTTGTTGGGGTTAACATTTTTTAAACCAATGCACCTTGCATCGACCGAACTGGAAATTTTTGGTGCGGGTAATGATGTTTCCGATTTATCAAATAATTTATCAAGACTGGTTTTTGGAAAAACATTTCCGCTTGACTTGGGCGATATTGCCTGCAAGCTTGATATACACAATTTGTCTGATGAATGCGGAATATTACTAAAAACAGGTGAAAGACCGCAAATAATAACCGACCCGAAATTCGAACCATCACAAAATGATGTATGGATAACTTTTTATAAATCTTATGTGCATCCGCAAGATGGTGTAATGATATATAAAATAACTTATGGCGGGAAATCTGTTGTTTACGCAACAGATAAAGAATGTTATTTTGGCGGAGATAAAAAGTTTGTACAATTTGCCAAAAATTGCGATTTGTTGATTCACGATGCACAATACACTTCTGAGGATTATTTAAACCCGAATTCACCAAAGCAGGGTTACGGTCATTCCACTTACGATATGGCAATAGAAGTAATGAAACAAACAAAAGCAAAGACATTGGTATTTTTCCATTATGATCCCGGATATGATGACGAAAAATTAAACAGAATAAAAGAATATTATACAACAGCTTACCCTAACGTAAAAATGCCTTATGAAGGATATGAGATAGAAGTTTAAATAGATGCGTATGGGGCTAGATGTGTGGAGCCTGTAGTAGCAGTATGGTAGACTAAAGTCTATCCTACTGACTACTTCCCTGCAAGGAAGAATTTGTTCTTCCCCCATCAGGGGGAAGTTAGATGGGGGTCTTGGTTTGAACAAAACAGAATTACAAAAAAATTGCCCTACGGGTTTAGACCCCACCCTGACCCTCCCCTGACGGGGAGGGAACAATTGTACGGACAAACCCACCCCCATCCCAAATAGGGAGGGAAAAATTGGGTGTAAAACCTCTGCGCCACTCACCGGTTTGAGTAGTAA
>OMVC01000107.1 GCA_900314375.1 uncultured bacterium | reverse complement strand
ATCCCAAATTTTTTATCTTGCTTTATTAATATATATTCTCCAAATTTTTTAATTTTATTATATTTGATATCATATATAATTTCCCCGTCGCGGCTTGCAAGTCCGTATTTATCATATCGTTTTATAATTAACACGTCATTAACTATTTTTATCTTGTCGCAGTCGTTTTTAATAAGAATATTATCATTAACATCAATAATTCCGTAATAGCCGTTTAGTTTTGTCAAAAATATGTCTTTTGTAATATTATCCATTTGCTGATATTTTATCGGTATTACTGTCCTTTCAAACAAGTCTATTACGCCATATTTTTTATCGGAGCGCACGAGAATTTTCCCGCTTCCCAAAGTGGTCATTTTAGTATATTTTCGTGTAGTTAAAACATTTGCGCTATCATCTATTATTCTGTAACCTCTACCTTTTTTATTAATTATAAAGTAGTGTTTATCGTCAAATATTAAATGTTCAACATTTAAACAATCAGTTTCCAATACTGAACCGTCAGAATTATAGATAGTGCTGCTTGAAAAAACATTTTTTGTCCCGTTCGAGTAGTAGTTTGTCACAGTTTCCGTTATTGCGTAATGGTCTTTGCAATTTGGAAATTTTTGTTCATAAGTATTATGCTCGGTATTTGTCAAATATACATGTTCAGATGACGACGAGCCGGAAGTATGATGAGGATGATTGTGATGACAATTACTGTGGCAATTATGCCCTGACGGGGAATGTGAACCCTTAGCAATTGCGCAAGTGCCAAAAATAAAAACTAAACATACACACATTAAAATCTTTTTCATAAACAAAATACTCCTAAAATATCTACTACCAGTATAGCAGATTATTATATTTGTTATTATAATCTTTATAAAAACTTGATATTATCCGTGCAAAATTTTTGATACAACATCTGAATTAGACATTATTAGAATAATTATTATAATAGCAAACAGTATAGCAACTATCACCGTTCCGAACTGAATTATTATATCTTGTGCAGTTCTTGCACGATATCTGTTTGGTTGAATTAAATCGACAAATGCAGCCATAACTGCTAATATTGCTGCAATTACAGGATTATATTTCAAGCTCATTTCCTTATATATGCCTTGCCCCGCATTATAGAGCCATATTATAGCTCCGGCAATCAAAGCAAAAATTATAATTTCTGTCCAACCGTTTGAAACTATTGTATTAATAAAATTATTAAAATCTGCAATTACATTTTCCATATAATAATATTATCAGGTTGAAAAAAAAATACCTCATATATATATATTAAATTATTCAATTTATTATTCTTTTATATAAACTGTTTCATACCTGTAAGCTTCAAGAGTATCTGAAAAATAATTCGCACTTAAGCCTGCTTTAACTTTCAAAGAGTTTAAAAATTCCGCTTTGTCCGGCAATTGCTCCCATACTGAAGGCAAATAAACTGCCTGATAATCGCCATCCCTAATTATAATCCCGTCTTTATTCGGTACGATTTTATTCAATAAATCCTGTTCCCCATCAAATTCAATAGCTTTTGGAGCAGTCAGAATGGAAATTGAAACCTTTAAATCATTTAATTCATCTTCTGTTACGGGATTAAATCTATAATCATTAAATGCCGCATCACTCGAATGAGCTATCAAGTCATTTATCAAAGGTTGATGAGCGATAATTGACCCGATACAACCTCTTAATTGTCCGAATTTTTCCAAAGTAACAAAGCATGCACCAAATTCATCCAATACTTGCGGATAATTAACTGTTACGTTTGTTGATTTTATTTTTGATTCAATTACCAGATGCACAAGAGAAATTAAAGCATCAGAATAATATTTTTTTATAAATTGGTTTTTATCGCCTTCATATAAAAACCAGCAGCCATAACCTACAACTCTTGTTTTATCCTCTGTAACTTCACCGGAATTTGTCATATCAATTCTGATAAGCGAAAACCCTTTACGATTTGCGAAATCTACCAAACCTGCTATACCCAAAGCCCCGCATGCTTGATCGTATCTAAACCCGTTTAACTCACCGGTTTCAATCATTTGAGCTGTAGTATTGTCTAGCTTTTTTGCTTCTTCATCAGTTAAAAAATGACTTAAATCGGAAGAGATTATAAAACCGTTTTCAGGATCTTGGTAATATTCTTCTATTATTTGCCCTACTACTTCAAAATTTTCGCGTCCTATTAAAATCGGTACAATATTGATATCATTAAACACGCTTTGAATAATTGGTATTTGAATTTCTATTGAGTGTTCAGGTTCATGCGCATCATCATTAAAATTTGCCCCGTAATTTTGTGCGATATCGTCACATATTACCTGATTTATAGGGATTTCGCCTAACGGTGTTTGCCATTTGTCATAACCTGTTAAAGCCAACCCTTCAAAACCTACGGCATGCGCAGGTGCAAAGATAAAGAGATTTTTAATATTCTTATCCAGTTGATTTATTCCTTCATAAGCCAAACGCCCCGAAAAAATCAGCCCTGCATGCGGAACAATAACCGCACGAGCAGATAACTCATAATAATTTTTATTGGCATTTTTAAAGCCTTCAATAAGGTTTATTAATTCCTCTTTATCGGCAGGATAAAAACTTCCTGCAATTGATGAATCTTTTATTTTCTCCATAACAGTATTATAATATTTTTTATGAAATATCAAAATATATTACAAAACGGCAAAGTTCAGTGTACAATATGTCCTCGAAATTGTATTTTATCGGATGGGCAGGAAGGCTTTTGTCATGTCAGAAAAAATAAGAATGGAGAAATTGTGTTGACAACATACGGTTTTAACACCGGACTTGCTATAGACCCGATTGAGAAAAAACCGTTATATCAATTTTATCCGACAAGCGGGGTTCTGTCTTTTGGAACTTTGGGTTGTAATATGGGTTGTTTGTTTTGTCAAAATTGGCATATTTCAAAATCCAAAGCTGATGTATCGTCCTTAAACAAAAATACCCCACAAGAAATTGTAGAGATTGCGAAACAATATAACTGCAAAAGCGTTGCTTTTACATACAACGACCCGATAATATTTTTTGAATATGCGATAGACACAGCTAAATTATGTCAAACTCAGGGGATAAAAACCGTCGCAGTCACATCAGGATTCATAAACCCTGAACCTGCAAAGGAGTTTTTTCAATATATGGATGCTGCAAATATTGATTTAAAAGGATTTAGTGAAGAATTTTATAAAAAAAACTGTCTTGCAAAGTTGCAGCCCGTCCTCGATACAATCGAATATGTGGTAAAAGAAACTCCATGTCATGTAGAATTGACCACCCTTTTAATAGAAGGCGAAAACGATTACGATGAAATGATTAAAAATGAATGTGAGTGGATAATTACGCATCTTGGGGATAGTATTCCGCTTCATTTTAGTGCATTTTTCCCTCAATACAAATTTGACAAAAGAAGTGCAACAAAATTTGAAACACTTTTGCGAGCTTATGATATAGCAAAAGAAGTTGGACTAAAATACGTTTATACGGGGAATTTAACCAATACCGAAACCTCAACTACGTATTGCAGGAATTGTAATGAAGCTGTCATATTAAGGAACGGTTACCATTTGCTTGAATACAATATTGACAAATACGGCAGATGCAAGTTCTGCCAAGTTCCCGTTGACGGAGTATACGAAAAAGCCTACAAATAAATTTGTAGGCTTCTTTTTTTATAAAATCTCAACCATTTCGCTTTCTGGTTTTGACTCCGTATGTCTTGGAGACGGTTTTGCATCATCTGACGGATATCCCGTCGGAAATAACCCGACAATATCATATTCTTTCATCTGTGGAAACTGCTCTTGCAATTTTGCAGGGTCAAAATATCCCACCCAGGTTGTACCTAAACCTAAGTCATGTATTTCAAGCATCATGTGCGTTGCAACAATTGTTGCGTCAATTTCACTAAATATTTTATTATCAAAAGGTCTTACCCAACCGTTTTCTTTTGAAGCACCAACGGCAAAAATTGTTTGTGCTTTAAATGTATAATTTGTTGCTTTTGCGACTTTTGCAACACTTTCAGGGGTATTCATTACCCAGATTTTTACAGGCTGCGCGTTGACTGCCGTTGGCGCTGCCATACCAACCTCTATTATTTTTTCTATTTTTTCCTGCTCAACTTTCTTATCAGAAAACATTCTGCAAGAATATCTTTCGTGTGCCAATTCTGTAAAGCTCATAACATATCCTCCTATTTTTATATTATTATAACATTATTTTTTTTATTTTTAATACGCCCGTTTTTGACATTCACACATGCTATAAATAATATGTAATAGATTTTATAAAAACAATTTATGTTTCTCTATCCCATCTGCCGCATGTGCTCTCTGCGGCAGATTCCTCCTTTTATTGTACATTAATTAAAATTTTTTCGATTTACAATTTGGGTAACAATGCCGGTTAGTGCAAACAGGGCTATTACGTTTGGAACAACCATCAAATTGTTAAACATATCGGTCAATTCCCAAACAAAGTCGCTTGAAACAAGTGTTCCAAACATAATAAAACATATCGAAATCAATGTGTAAATATTTACTGCCAATTTTGGATGTTTATTGCCAAACAAATATAGGGAATTTATTTTACCAAACAAATTCCAGCTAAGTATTGTCGAAAAAGCGAAAAACAAAAGGCATATCGCAACAAATATTGAGCCAAAACTTTCTCCAAAAACAGAACCGAAAGCGTATTGTACAAGGTTAGTTTTTGTGTAAATTTCTGTTAAAGCACCGTTGTATCCGCCATGCAACGGTCCATCCGTAGTGTACATCGTAGAAATAATTACAAGAGCATTTAACGTAAGTATGACAAATGTATCAAGGAATACTCCGAGCATTGCAATACAACCTTGATGGTGCGGTTCTTTTACATTAGCAAGTGCGTGAGCATGGGGAGTTGAACCCATACCGGCTTCATTAGAAAATAATCCGCGTTTTGCACCCTGGCTTAATGCTGTTTTAATAGCATACCCAAAACTGCCTCCGATTATCGCTTCGGGGTGAAATGCATAATTTATTATCATTGCGAATGTTTCAGGAATATATTTTATTCTTGCGGCTAAAACAGCCAAGCCGCCTATTATAAAAAATACCGCCATAATGGGGACTATTTTTTCCGTTACAGACGCTAAACGCTTTATGCCGCCGATAAAAATTATAAAACATACTATAACAAGAAAAATTCCTACAATCCATGCAGGAATTCCGAACGCTGATTGCATACTGAACCCGATTGAGTTAGCCTGAACCATACAACCCATAAACCCAAGTGCAAGTATTATTGCAATAGCAAAGAAATTTGCCATAAATTTGCCAAACGCACCTTTGAATGCTGTTGTAATATAGTAAACAGGTCCGCCCTTGATAGAGCCGTCTTGTCCGATAATTCTTGTCTTTACTGCTAAAGTAGCTTCGGCATATATTGTTGCCATTCCGAAAAATGCGATTACCCACATCCAAAAAATTGCACCGGGGCCGCCTGCTAAAATTGCTCCTGAAGCTCCTACAATATTCCCTGTGCCGACTTGACCGGCTATAGCTGTTGCCAAGGATTGAAAAGAACTCATACTGTGCGGATGATTTTTTTCAAACAAGTGAATATTACAGAATATATTGGTAAAGCCATCTTTAAAATGGCGTACCTGAACAAATTTTGTCTTGAATGTGTACCATATACCGATACCAAGCAGCAGAAATACAAGAATATAATTTGATAAATACTCATTTATCATCGCAACAACGGGGTATAAATCATTTTCTAATGTAGTAAACATTCGTTTTAGTATCCCAAATCTCAACAATTATGTGAAATTTAACATATTTTGCCGAACTTGTCAAATAAAAACGCAAGGTAAAATCTTATTCTATATCCCAAAGCTCTAAAATATCATCAGGAATATTGTCTAAAAATCTTGAAGGTTTTGATAATACCATATGCATTGAATAATCATACATATCAACAGGATATGTAATATATAAATTATTTTTTGCGCGTGTTGTAGCGACATACATCAAACGTAATTCCTCGTCCATTTCTTCTTCCGAATTAAAAGAATATGCGCTCGGGAATCTTCCGTCAACCGCGCCAATTATAAATACACTGTCCCATTCCAAACCTTTTGCGGAATGTATGGTAGAAATCGTTAATGCATCATCGTCTGAATTATTTTTATACATACCTTCAACACTGGCATCAGGAGGCTCAAGAGCCATATCGCTTATAAAATCCTCAAGATTCGAATATTGGGTCGATAAATATTGAAAATGCTCTAAATCCTTTTCCCTTTTTGAAAAATCATCATATTTATCTTTCAAAATCGGGCGATAGTAATGTATAATTTCTTCTACAATTTCCGAAGGCTTTTTGGTTGCAATTTTTGAACGCTCTTTATCTAAAACTTTTAATAACGGTGCAAGACTGTTCATTTTATTTGACGGCAAAAGCTTTATATCAGGATTAAAATTACCTTTGATTACGGGAATTATATTATTAACCGCAGAATTTCCGATTCCTCTTAATAATAGCAAAATTCTCGTTAAGCTTATAACATCATCAGGATTCACAAGGACTCTTAAATGTGCCGCAATATCTTTTATATGCGCAGTTTCCATAAATTTCGGACCGCCGACTTTGCGAAAAGGTATTGCGCGTTTTGACAATTCTATTTCTAAAGAATAAGACATCCTTGCATTTCTTGCCAAAACACAGATATCACCCAATTCAACATCTTCATCCAACAATTCCAGTATGCGCTGGCAGATAAATTCTGCTTCCATTTGAGTATTTTTAGCACAAATTAAAGCAGGCTTAACAGGTGAAACTATTTCAGAAAATAATTGTTTGTCATATTTTTCTTTTGCCTTGCCGATAATTGTATTTGTTAATTCCAAAATATTTTGGGTACTTCTGTAATTTTGCTCAAGTTTTATAATTTTTGTATTATCAAATAATTTTGGAAAATCAAATATATTTTTATAATTAGCACCGCGAAAAGCGTAAATACTCTGAGCATCATCCCCAACTGCCATAATATTTTTATGAACCGATGCTAAAAGTTTTATCACATCAGCCTGAAGCGTATTAGTATCCTGATACTCATCAACCATTATATACTTGTATTCACCCGAAATTTTTTGCCTTAAACCTTCGTTGTTTTCAAGCAAAAGCTTTAAATACAAAAGCAAATCATCATAGTCAAGTATTGAATTCTCGCGTTTATAAACTACATAAGCCTTATGTACTTCTATAATTTTGTCAATACAATGTTCAAACTGCGGAAATTCATTTTCTATAATAATTTTTGTCGGAGTTTCCTTATTAACGCTTTTTGAATATATTTCAAGGATGGTTGATTTTTTAGGGAATCGTTTTTCTTTTTTGGGAAACATCTGTCCGACAATGTGATTTATTACATCTTCACAATCGCTTCTGTCCATAATTGTATAATTATTTTTTAATTTTAGGGCAGATGCGTATTTTCTTAAAATAATATTTGCAAAAGAGTGAAAAGTTCCGCCGGCGACACGTTCGCAGCGATTATCCAAAACAAGCGTCGCGCGGGAAAGCATTTCGTGAGCGGCTTTTTTTGTAAAAGTTAAAAGCAAAATATTCTCAGGAGCTACACCGTCTTCAATAAGTCTTGCAACACGATAGGTTAAAGTCTTTGTTTTCCCCGAACCTGCTCCTGCTATGACTAGCAACGCGCCATCATTTGACATAACGGCTTCCAGTTGTTTGGAATTAAGTTCTTGTTCATAATTTATTTTATAATTTGTTTTTTGAGGCGCACGTTTTTTTAGCACATACTTTTTATGTGCAGGTTGTTTTTTGTCAGCTGTTTCAACCTCGTTTGCCATATAAGATTAACCTTTTTTATTCATATTTTCAGGATGAGCGGAATTAGACAAAATAATTTCATAAAACTCATTTTTGTCAATATTTACCCCCATAGTTTTTGTATCACAATACTTCTTCTTTTTCTTTGTTAATAATTTTTTGTAATCTCCGCTCATATCAATCAATATACCATAAAATTAAAAATATAGAGCTTGTAATTTTAACTGTTGTAACATTATATTCATTATAAATTACAACCTATTGACAATTTATTATCAGGATAAGATAATATATGATGTAATACTCGGGCAATCGTTTATAAAACTCCGGGTGCCGGAAATAAAAATAGCGTTTCTACCGTCAGGTTGTATGTCGTCTTTGTGTGGCAGGCGTTATTTATAAAGTGGCATAGGAGTTACGAACCCACAATATGAAAGGATAAAAACATGTTCGCAATTGTAGAAACAGGCGGAAAACAGTATCAGGTTGAAGAAGGCAGATACGTTGATATCGAACTTCTTGAAGGCGAAGCTGATTCAAAAGTTGTTTTTGATAATATCGTTATGATTGTAAACGGTAAAAAATCAAAAGTAGGACAACCTTATGTATCAGGAGCTTCTGTAGAAGGTAAAATTGTTAAACACGATAAAGCTAAAAAGATTATTGTATTTAAACAAAGACCTAAAAAAGGTTACAGAAAAAAACAAGGTCACAGACAACAATTCACAAGAGTTATGATTTCAAAAATCAGAACTTCTGCTAAAAAATCTGCTAAAGAAACAGAAGAAGCAACAGCAGAATAATTAATTCAGTCGAATAGTTGAAGGGTTTAACAGTTGAAAGGTTTGTTTAACTCGTTCTGATAACCAAAGCAAAATATCGATATAACTATTCAACCTTTAAACCTTTCATCCACCAAACTAATATAGTAAAGGAGAAAATGAAAAATGGCACATAAGAAAGGTATGGGATCTACCCGTAACGGCCGTGACTCCGAAGCGAAGCGTTTAGGCGTTAAGAAATTCGGCGGAGAGGCTGTCAAAGCAGGAAATATTATTGTTCGCCAAAGAGGAACAAAAATTCATCCGGGACTTAATGTAGGTATCGGTTCTGATGATACATTGTATGCATTGGTAGACGGAACAGTTAAATTTGAGCCGCACAGACGTGACAGAAAACAAGTTTCTGTATATTCTGCATAGTCGGTAAAACAGATTAAAAAAGACCCTTGTTCAAAGGGTCTTTTTTATTATTAGTATTTTAAACTTCGCATTTTTCTTTCGGCGGAACATCTTCAATGTAATCATCTCCGATAACCAGTTGAGGAATTCGGCCTTCTTCAGGATAGTCCATAAATTCAACTTGAGAATAAGTTGAACATAAATTTTCAAATTTTTCCAGCATAGCAGGACTCAATCGGGTTTCCAAACTTTTTGCGGAATTATTATTTACCGGATTATGAAATCCGCCAAAATTTAACATTTTTGGTTTTGTATCAGAAATATTTTTTAATGTTTTTGCGCCAATGTTATTAGCAGGGGTAATTCCGTCAGGTCCGCTTATACCAGTCATATTACAATCTCCGTTTTGCTTCTCTCTATACTTTTATAAAGTAACAGAGGATACTGTATTTTCATTGGTAAAGATTTTCGTTACAAAAGTTTAACAAATCTTTCTACCTGTGAAATTTATTGTTTCACATGTATATAGTCGGCATTTGTTTTTTTAATCTTTAACAATTTGGGCTGTTTGTTACATAAATTTAATAATTTATTCAATAATTTCGTATAATGATGGTGCTTGTTGTATGGAAACAGCACCTTGCGGAACCGTTAATATTTTTGCCTTTAAGGTTTTTGTCGCATATTCAATCTCGATAATATCTCCTTCTTTTATCTGTTTTGCAGGCTTGGAAGGATTTCCGTTTATAAAAACACGTCCCATATCAGAAATTTCATTTGCAACCGTACGTCTTTTTATTAGTCTTGATACTTTTAAAAACTTATCTAATCTCATAATATTATTCTACCACATATTAAAATTTCATGTTATAATCGCGTATAGGGAGATGTTTATGAAAAAGTTATTAGTATTATTTATCTTAATATTGAGTTTTGTATTTTCAGGTTTGAGAGCAAATGCGGATAATATAAAATTTGTTCAAATAACGGATGTTCATTTGACCGCTGATTCGGAATTCAGTCAAAAAGTTTTAAAATCTGCAATAGAGGATATTAATAAAACTCCCGGAATATCATTTGTGGTTTTTACGGGTGATAATATAAATAAGCCTTCCGAAGAAAATTTGAGAGCCTTTTTAAAGATTGCTAATAAGTTAAAAGTGCCGTACTATATAGCTCTTGGTAATGATGATGTTTATAAATCCAAACACTTGTCGAAAACAAGATACTATGAGATTGTACGTTCGGAAAATCCGTTTAATTTTCAAAAAAGCGGTAATTACAAATTTTCAAAAGGCGGATTTATATTTCTGACAGTTGATGGTGCAAAAGAGGTTATACCCGGCACTATAGGTTATTACAAAGAAGATACCTTAAAATGGGTTGATAAAATGCTTGCAAAAAATAAAAAGAAATCTGTTGTAATATTTCAGCATTTTCCTGTAGAGTATCCGACCGGTTCGGAAAGCAAATTAAAAACTCACAGAACATATAAGGTAGAGGATTACCAAGCAATACTTGAAAAACATCACAACGTATTAGCAGTATTATCAGGACATTTTCATATCAATAATGAGACAATGAAAGACGGAGTATATCATATTTCAAGTCCATCACTGATAGCTTTACCGTATTCCTATAAAATCATTGATATTGTTACAACCAAAGAATTTTCACCAATAATTTATACTCAATTAAAAGAATTTGAGCTTATAGAAAATTAGTGGCGTAGTTTTGTAAACAGACTTTTTAAAAATTTAAATCCGCAAAAAACCGCGCCTATACCTAATATAATTTTTACACCAAGAGGAGTTCCTTTTCTTTTTGGTACTGCTTTTTTATAATCTTCATAAACATCTTGATTTAGTTGGTCAAAATATTTTTTACCTTCGGCATACGAATAAAGTGTTGTCGAAGGAATTCTGTCAGGAGCTTGAAGTACCCCGACCGCATCTTTGTAGCCATAATGCATACTCGCATTGGCAGGATTTTCTACTTGTAATTTTTCTACCATATATATATAAAAACATAATTCTCAAAAAAATTGCTACTAATACAATATTGTAAAGATATTTGAAATCTTAACTTGATTTTATAAATTCTTATGGTATTATAATTTTATGACCGCAGACCGTTAGTGTCGAAAGACTTAATTGATTTATCTGCTAACCGAGGTTATACCGAAAGTAAATAGCGCGTTTATATAAACGTTTATAGACTTTAGTATAAGATTTTGCGGTTTAATCAGAAAAGCAAAGTCTTTTTTGATTAATAGAGGTCGATAAAATCGGTTGAACAGTTGATAGTTAAACCGTTGTCAGGCTTATTACAAGACTAAATAACCTTTCAATTTCAAACCTTTCAACGTTTCAGCCAAAGAAAAGGAGCAAAGAATGTCAACAAAAGCATTTAAATCAGAAAAGATTGACGAAATTAAATCCAAAATAGAAAAAGCTCAAGTCGCAGTAATTACAGAATACAAAGGTTTTACAGTAGAAGAAATTACTAAATTAAGACGTGAACTTCAAAAAGATGGCGGCGATTATATGGTAACAAAAAACACATTAACAAAAATCGCTGTTAAAGGAACTGCTTATGAAGCAATTTCAGAAAAAATGACAGGTCCTATTGCTTTGGCATTTGGATTTGATGACCCTGTATCTCCGGCAAAAGCAGTTAAGAAATTTATCGAAACCGCAAAAAAAGGTGAAATTATCGGTGCGGTATTAGACGGTAAATTATTATCAGCTGATGAAACAAAAGCATTAGCAAATCTTCCTTCAAAAGAAGAATTGTTTGCAAAAATGCTTGGTTCAATCAACTCTCCGGCTTCAGGTATTGTTGGTTGCGTCAACGGAGTTATGGCATCTCTTACACGCGCTATTGCAGCTGTTAGAGATCAAAAAGCAGCGTAGCGAATTTTGCGTAGAATGAAGTCGAGCGCAAGCGAGCGGAATTCGTAGGGTGCAAGGTTAAAAGTGAATGATAGCGTCAGCGAAATGAACACTTAACCGAGCCCGAGCAAAATTAAAGACAGCGAATTTTGTGTAGAATAAAGTCGAGCGTAAGCGAGCAGAATTCGTAAAATGCGAGGTTAAAGGTGAATGATAGCGTCAGCGAAATGAGCATTTAACCGAACAAAAAAATGTACAAACTCAAAAAAAAATAAAAAGGAGAAATAAAAATGAGTAACGTAGAAACTATTTTAGAATCAATTGAAAAATTAACATTATTAGAAGCAGCAGAATTAGTAAAAGCTATGGAAGAAAAATTCGGCGTTTCTGCAGCAGCTCCTGTAGCAGTTGCAGCAGCTCCTGCAGCAGGTGGCGCAGCAGCTCCTGCTGATGATCCTGATGCAGAAGTATCTGTTGTTTTAGCTTCAGTTCCTGCAGATAAGAAAATTGCAGTATTGAAAGAAGTTCGTAACATTACAGGTTTAGGTTTGAAAGAAGCTAAAGATTTAGTAGAAGCTGCTCCTAAAGCTGTTAAAGAAGGTGTTAAAAAAGCTGAAGCAGAAGAACTTAAGAAAACTCTTGAAGCTGCAGGTGCAGTTGTTGAAATCAAGTAGTTTGAAACTATTATTTAAAAAGCGAACAACAAAATTGTTGTTCGCTTTTTTATTGATTTTATCAGCAAAATATGCTACTATGTTCGAGTAATTTTGAAAAAAAAGGAAGAGCTATGTTTATAACCCTTATATTGTACCTGTTATATGCAGTAATAATAACATTTATTGTGCTTTTTATATTAAATATTATGATGCAAAAGAAAGTAAAACCTGAGCAAGATAAAATCGTACGTGACGAATATACTCATGTTGAAGAAGATATAGCACCAAAAGTTACAGGTTCCGGCGGAACTTATTCTGTTATTTTGAAAGATGTCAAAATTGACAAACAAATCGCAATTCTTAATGCTGTCAGAATTGTTACAAATTTAAGTTTAATGGATGCAAAAATATTGATGGAATCAGCACCTGTGGTTATAAAAGAAAATATTACTCAAGAAGAAGCACAAAGAATAAAAGATGAATTAGAAATTGCCGGTGCAACTGTTGAATTAAAAGAAAATAATTGATGAGGTTTTGGTTATGATAAGTATGGGCTTTTTTTATGCTGCAATAGCACTTATAACAATTGGTTTGATATGCAATGCTATCAACTATATCTCAAAACGCAAAGTTGATGTATATACAATTACTCGTAATACCGGTAATAAAAATTTGATATTGACAGATTCCGGAAAAAATAAAGCTACTGTATTGGCTACATTACGGCAAATTACCGGTATAAACTATGAAAATGCAAAATCTATTGTTGATTCTGCACCTTTGACATTTATGACCAAAGTTTCAGAGCAAGAAGCAGATTTGACACAAAAAGCATTAGAATTTGTCGGAGCTAAAGTCGAAATAAAATAAGAGTTTTTTATTTATCTTATTTTGTGCGTTTTTCTTTTGTTTGTAATATAATATGCAAGAGGAAAAACTATGTTAATGGAATTTTTATATTCAAAAATACACAGAGCAACGGTTACAGATGCAAACCTTAACTATGTTGGCTCTATAACGATTGATGAAGCTTTATTAAAAGCTGCGAATATGAGAGAGTATCAAAAAGTTGAAATTCTTGATGTCAATAATGGTGAAAGATTTCAGACTTATATAATAAAGGGTGAACCAAATTCGGGTTGTATTTGCCTAAACGGAGCAGCAGCGAGAAAAGTTCAAAAAGGTGACAAGGTGATTATTGTTACTTATGCACAGATGGACGAAAAGGAATATGCCACCCATAAACCTACTGTTGTTATTGTGGATGACAATAATAAAATTGTTGAAAAACATTAATATAAATTTTACTTGACCTTTTAGTGATAAAATTTTATTCTAATAAGGTGATAAATAAGGAGTAAGTTGGCATTGCCATGCTGACAAAAAGAAAAGAGGCAAGTATGACAGAATTCACCCACAAACGCGGAGATGGAAAGACTTTTTCTAAAGAAGATGTCAAAAGATTAATCGGCGAATATAATATTAAATTTATAAAATTGCAATTTGTTGATATAAACGGTCAAGTAAAAAATATGACTGTTCCGTCAGAACAGATTGATAAGATTATGAATAACGAAATTATGCTCGACGGATCATCTATAAAAGGTTTCAGAAGTATTGAAACTTCTGATATGTTTTTCCACCCTGATTTAACAACATTTCAAATATTACCTTGGAGAGAAAAAGATGGTGCAAATTCTGCCCGCTTAATTTGCGATATATATAATGTTGACGGGACGCCTTTTGAGGGTTGCCCGAGATGCAACTTAAAACGAGTTATGGAAGCTGCCGAAAAAATGGGGTTTTCCATGAATATCGGTGCGGAAGCTGAATTTTTCCTATTTGCCAAAGACAAAGACGGTAATGTAACAACAACAACTCAAGACCACGCAGGTTATTATGATGTAGGTCCGGAAGATTTAGGGGAAGATGTTCGTTCTGATATAGTATTAACTTTGCAAGAGATGGGATTTGATATAGAAGCATCTCATCATGAAGTAGCGGACGGACAACATGAAATCGATTTTAAATATTCAGACATATTAACAGCGGCTGATAATGTTACAACATTTAAGGTTGCAGTAAGAGCTATTGCCGCAAAACACAATTTACATGCAACTTTTATGCCAAAGCCGATATTTGGGATAAACGGTTCAGGTATGCACTGTAATATTTCGTTGTTCAAAGATGGGAAAAATGCGTTTTATGATGAGAATGAAGAATATCAATTATCTGAAGTTGCAAAATATTCAGTTGGCGGAATGTTAAAACATGTAAAAAGCTTCACCGCAGTTACCAATCCGTTAGTTAACAGTTACAAACGCTTAGTTCCGGGGTATGAAGCTCCTGTATACTTGGCTTGGTCATTAGCAAACCGCAGTGCATTGTTAAGAGTTCCAGCAAAACGTGGTGTTTCTACAAGAGTAGAATTGCGTTCACCTGACCCTTCTTGTAATCCGTATTTGGCATTTGCAGCAATTTTAGAAGCTTGCATGGACGGTATCAGAAATAAAATTGATCCGCCTGCGCCGGTTGAAAGTAACATTTATAAATTGACTGCAAAAGAACGTAAAAAACAAAGAATTGATTCCCTGCCGGGCAGCTTGGCAGAAGCGTTGGAATATTTGGATAAATCGCTTGTTACAAGAGCTGCTTTAGGTGAACATATCTTTAGTGAATTTATGACATCGAAGAAAAAAGAATGGGATTCTTTCAGAACCTATGTTTCGAAGTGGGAATTAGATAAGTATTTGGCAAGATACTAGTTGTCGATATAATAAAAAAATAACTTTCCGTTTGTTTTTCGGGAAGTTATTTTTTTATCTTCAATATTACTGCTTATTTTGGGTTAAATAATCATAAACAGGCTTCGGAACGAATTTGGAAATATCGCCGCCGTTTTGCAAAATTTCTTTTATTGTGCTTGATGATATAAAATTATATTCAGGTTTTGTTGTAAGGAAAACTGTTTTTATTTCATCATAAAGCGCGCTATTTGTTTGAGATAATTGCATTTCAAATTCAAAATCAGAAACTGCCCTTAATCCGCGAATTAAAACTTTTGCACCTTGTCTTTTTGCGTATTCGACGGTTAAACCTTCAAAAGAATCGGCACTAACATTTGGAATATCTTTAATGCTTTCATTTATGAGCTTTAACCGTTCTTCGATAGTTAAAAAACTGCGTTTGGCAGAATTATAAGCTACTGCGATAATAACCTTATCAAATATCTTTGATGCATTTTCTAAAATATCTAAATGTCCGTATGTTATCGGATCAAAACTTCCCGGATATATTGCAATTTTCATAAATCACACTCCTTTATTCCATTATAGCATAGACTATCTGATAATATTTTAAATAATTTTTGTAAATAAATGTTACAATATGATTTTTTTTACGCAATTATTTATATAAGAAATACTTTAAATATATATAAAGGGTATATAATTTGTTGAAAATTATATAAATACTACCTTCTACTTTCTACCTACTAACCTTTTACACGAGGAATTGTAACAGATTCCAAGGAGCTTCTTATTATAAGAAGCTTTTTTTTGTCTATGCTCGTATTGAAGACCTGTTTGAATTGAAAAAATCAATAAATATAATCTTAAAATAAATAATCAACGAAACAATTTTCCATTTTCAACTTTCTATTTTCCATATTATAAAGCCCCCGATTGCTCGAGGGCTTTTATAATATGTTTCCCAAATCTTTCGCCAATTTCCTATGCCTGTAATTTTAACCAAGCAGACTTTCCAACAAGTTTGCATTTTGCAATGCATCAGTGGATTCTTTTATTTTTTGCTTATAAATATATGTTCTTAATGCTTCTCTAATCAACTCGCTTCTCGAACGATTCTCTCCCGTAGCTACCTGATCAATTCTGTTTAAAAATTCTTCAGGCATTGAAATCAATACTCTCGCCATTTTATTCTCCTTTTTATATTCTCATGTCTTATATATTAATAAACAATTTAAGATTGAAAAAAGTGCTATTTTTTATATATTTTTTATATATAAAAATCTAAAACACGCGATATCGTGTTGTTTGGGGGATTATATTTGTTTTAACAAAACTTAATATCAGGATAAAATTATAGCAATACACACAAGAAGCATGTAATATACGGAAATATTTCTTGTATAAATAAATCGTAAAAGAAACGGAGCATTTGGGTTGTTTTGAATATTTTGTTTGTTGAAAAACGGATATTTTAACGGAGTAATTATTATATTCATATCAGGGTATGTTTTCATCTGCTTATACAAATCTTTTACAAAAAATACGGAAATAAGCGGAAGAAGATAGAAAAAATTGGCAGATTTTAAAAACATTATTACAAGCATTCCGTATCCGACAATATAAAATAATAAAAACATATTCAAAGCATTATTTTTTGTTTTCAGTATAGTACAAAGGGTAGTTTTTTCAGATATAACATCTTCATCAAAATCCATTAGCATGTGGGCATACAATATGGTATTAACCATAAAAGCACACCCTAAAGATAGTATTAAAATTTCTGATGAGAATTTTGAGGTCATAACATAATAAAGCCCTTCATACATCAAAGGACCATAAGCAATTATAACAGCAATATCGCCTAATCCGCGAGAAGACAATGCCGAATAGCAAAGAGCTATACAAAGAGCAATTGCGGCAAATATCAAAACATACCGGCCGGAAGTAAAAAATAATATTATGCCTGTTATTGCCGAAATTGATAGCAATAATAATATTACATTTCGCAAATCTTTAATTGTTGCTTGTCCGGTTTTTAAATATTTGCATTTTATATCTTTTACTGATTTTAGGTATTTCTCATCTTTTATAAGTCTTTTGTAATCAAAATAATCGTCTGCAAGATTTGTTGAAAGATGTACAAGTAAAATTCCGACAAAAGCAATAAGCCCATATATCAAGTTACCATTATGCTTATATGAATAAATATAAGCAACCAACCAACTCAACACTGTTAGCGGAATAGAATACGGTCTTGCATTGGCATACCAAAATTTAATATTTGCAAAAAATTTATTCATTATTAAACACGCTTTTTATAGATTTAACTGCTTCGTAGGATGCACCTTCTTCCAGAAGTTCTTCAGCGCTGAGTCCAAAGATTTCAATGAGGCGTTTTGCATCATTAAAATCTCTTGAATTTAGAAATTTTGTAGCCTGAATGATTGCCTCATGACGGCTGATTGTGGGTAATTTGTCCGTAATACCTTTTCTGAAAATTCTGGTTTTTGATTTACCCAAGACATCCCCCTTTTGAAAATGCCAATAATGCTGCACCAATCATCCCTGCATAATTTCCGGCTTGCGCTTTAAAAATTTTTGTAGGAGTTGTTACGATTTCATCATTGACATTTTTTTCAATTTTTTTAGTATCGACAAATTCTGCCATTGATCCTGACAACACAAAACAATCAGGATCAAAAATATTTGCTAAACCTATTATTCCTTGAGTTATATCACTTTGCCAACGATTAAAAATTTTAACCATCAATTCATCATTTGATTTAATACCGTCTATCACATCATAAGTTGTGATATTTTGATTTTTAGAAATTTCTTCAGCCGTAATTTTTAGACCTTTACCGGATGCATATATTTCAAAACAATCCCACGCACCACAGGTACATTTTCTGCGCTTGTCACAGTACATCTTAAAATGCATTTCACCTGCTGCACCATTCTTACCCTTTAATAATTTATTATCAACAATAATTCCTCCGCCAACACCTGTGCCAAGTGTCAGCATAACAGAATTTGCGCAACCTTTTGACGCTCCTGTTATATGTTCTGCCCAAGCAGCGCAATTAGCATCATTTTCTACATATACAGGTTTTGAGGATAATGATTTAAACTGCATTTTAGGATAATCTTTTGCAATATTGCCTGTTGAACCTAATATTCCGTTATTTTGGTTATTTACTGCGCCACAAGTTGAAAATGCAATAACATCAACTTCGTTTTCGTATTTTTTTATTATTTGTTCAAAAAGTGATTTTATTTCATCAAAAGTATTCGGAGTAGAGTTTTTTTCTATTTCAGAAATTATTTCTCCGTTTTCATTAATTATTGCAGAATATATTTTTGTTCCGCCTACATCAAATGTTAGAGCTTTTTTCATTAGTATTTACCTGATTTTAAAATTGTAACTATATTATCAAATTTTTGGCGTATAAACATTGCATCTACGACTTTGGGAACATCAAAACTATATCTAAGCTGCCCCTGTTCATTCTTTGTAAATTTTGATGTGCTTTTTATTGCATTTTTAACTATAGTTTCAGCATTTCCGGAATTTATATATGGATGTTTATATACTTTTTTAGGCTTATTATTCTGCATTATATCCAACAAATTGTTAGCCTTGTCCCATTGTGACATTAACTTTATCGGGAATACTCTCATTCCTTTCCTCCTCTAAACACAAATCTTTTAGTAATCAATTGCGGTCTTGTAATAGCAGAGCCGATAACAACTGCGTGAGCGCCCAATTCAAAGGCTCTGTCAACTTGTTTTGGGTCCCAGATGCGACCTTCCAATATTACAGGAACATTGGCCTGTTTCACAAGTTGTTCAAGCAATTCAAAGTCGGGTTCATTAGACGGCGAGTTTAATGATTCCATTGTATAGCCTGCAAGTGTTGTTGATAAAACATCAGCACCGTCTTGCGCTGCTTTTATACCTTCTTCCAAAGTGCTTATGTCAGCCATGGCAATCTTTTTATTAACGTGAATATATTTTATTAAGGAAGATATTTTTTCACCGTTCGGACGCGGTCTTTGAGTACCGTCAAAGGCTACTATATCTGCGCCTGCATTTATAACAGATATTACATCTTTTACTGTTGGGGTTATATAGACAATTTCTTTGTAGTTTGCGGGAATTTTATCAGGCTTTGTAATACCGATTACAGGAACATCAGAAATACGTTTTGCATTTTTTATATCCCGAACGCCTGCAACACGTAGTGCTCCGGCTCCGCCATTTAAAACACTTTTCATCATTGCTGCCATACATTTCTCGTCATATAAAGGCTCTGACGGCATAGCCTGAACAGATACAACAACAATCCCTTTTATTCTGTTTAACGCATTATTCATAGCTTTATTATACATAAAATATTATGGATAGTCGATAAAAATTTTATGGCAATTTATGAAAAAAAAAATACTTTATATGTTATAGGGGAAATAAGAAAATATATGGGAATAGAAAAAGTTGTATCAAAAGTTGTAAAGGGTACTAT
>OMVC01000078.1 GCA_900314375.1 uncultured bacterium | reverse complement strand
AGCTCCTCAATAATTTTCTTATTTTTATCACTAAATTCTTTACCTCTTGAGATTATAGCCTTCTTTAATATTTGTGGCAAGTTTATTGTTTCCATTTCTTCAAAATTATCAGGTAATCTCAAGCTCCAATTTCTATCACCTGAAGTCCCGGGAACATTATATGTTTCCGTCATTTTAAAGAAATCAGTAAAGAACATTTGAATATTTTCAGCTTTACAAGCAAAAAGTTCCACTAATTTTGTTTCTGTCAAAAATTCGGCATCAGAAGTCATTTTTACGATAATATCATCTTTATTATCCGATTCTGCAAATAAATCGTCTACAAGATTTTTAACGTGCAAATATCCTTCATGAGTATTTATCAAAGATTTTGCCCAAACTCTTACCGGTCTGTTGTCGTGTGTTCCAACCATTGCCCAGCATTTTTCCGTAATGTTTTTACATCTATACGGGTCGTCAGGTTCTGTCGGTACTGTAAATTGAGTTAATCTCATGCCTAAAAGTTCATATTTTTTCATTACGGATGCAACAGGATTTGTCAAAGTTCCCAAATCCTCGCAGACTATGGCATCTTTTGTTAAGCCTTCTTCTTTTGCAGCCGCTATTACGATTTTTTCTATTAATCTGCCGTAAAGCTTAATTTGTTCATCCGTTAATGTTCTTACTCTTTTTTCATTATCGGAAGTAAATTCATTATTCAAATCTTCCAATTTGGCTACGGCATATTTACTTAATGCAGGATGTTCCGGAGATGAATACAATCTTCCGGCGCCGCAATTAGGCATTGGCTTTTTGCCTTTTACATAAACCCAAGGGTCTATCAAACCTACAATATGGTCTATTCTGACACCACCAGGGTTTTCGCGGAACATCTTTTTGTATAATTCCTTCATTAAAATTCCGCCTTCACCCAAAGAACCATCCGAATTGAATAATTTTTCAGGATCCATTACAGGAAATCCCCATGCCTGTCCGTCTTTTGAAAAATAATCAGGCGGACAACCCAAACACCAATCCGGCATAAATAATGATTGGTATGCCCAAGAATCTCTATCCGAAAATGCTACCTGTCTGTCTGCTATCATCTTTATTCCTTTAGAGGAGGCATATTTACGGGTTTCTTCGTTTTGTTTGTTTAAAACAAATTGTATAAATTTGTAGCGGTCAATTTCTTTTGAATACTTTGCGCTAATTTCGTTTATACGTTTTGCATATTCTATTTTTTCTTCGTTAGATTGTGGGTTTAATAAATTCTTATCGATATCGGATTTCCAGTTTGGCCAATAATCAGTTCCATGCTCTATTGATAAGGCTTCGTATAAACTGTCATTATCAAGCCATGATTTATTTTTTAATTTATACGAATCAAATTCTTTATTTAGCTTTTTATCGTTCCATTTTAGGAAATTGTCATAAGCTTCAGTTAGTGCTTCTTCTTGTTTTTTGGTAATATAAGAATAAGAAGTTCTGTTTTTACCTTTATTTGGATTATTTTCAACAATTTCATTGTATGTTGATTCTGATAAAATATGATTCCATTTTTTTGTTGTAAGTTCTTTCAAATCAATAAATAAAGGGTTATTAGAAAAAATGGTTCCTGTATAAGGTGAAGCATCCGTGCTTTTGGTTTTCCCCGCAGGCCCCATCTGAATTGCATCAAAAATACCTTCGGCATAATCTAAAAATTTTCTCCCACCTTCAGAATTTATTGTTCCAAATCCGGTATTTTGCCCGTCAACGGCAGGAAAGCTACCGTTGTGCATGATAAATACAAAATTCTTTTTGCCTAATACTTCTAATGCTTTTCTGACAATTTTTACATAGGTTTTCTTTGATTTTTTTTCTAAAGTTAAAGTCATTTATTTCTACCCCTTATTAAAACTATAAAACACTTATTAAATCTGATTACTATATAAAGCTTTTATACCAATTACGCAATTTACGGATTTTTGTTAAATTCTCGTCCCATTGGTTCTATTCATTTTTCAAAATGTTTGCTCCTGTGGTGCTCGGATAAATCCTGTGCTCCTACGTCGCCTTGATAATGTTCCGCAACCTGCTTGCCCTGTTATTCAACAGGTCAACCTGTTGCTCCACACCCGCTTACGCAAAATTGGGCCCGGTGGGACTGTCTTGCTGCGCCTCGCATTAGACGGCTTCCGCGTTGGCTCACTTGTCCTGCCGACAGCTTGAATATTTCGCCAACGGCTTCAGCCTTTGCTCGGCTTACGCTCGAACCACATACAAAGCTGACGCTTTGTTGGGTTCTCGTCCCATTTGTTCTATTCATTTTTCAAAATGGTGGGCCCGGTGGGACTCGAACCCACGACCAATTGATTAAGAGTCAACTGCTCTACCAACTGAGCTACAAGCCCATTTTGCTTTGATATCTTTATGTTAGCACGAAGATAAAATTTTGCAAATTATGGTTGTTGGATAGTTATGTCCACTCTGTGTCCACTTTTTATTACCGACAACAAGGTAATGACTTTTTCAAAATTATTATTAAAATATTCCCATGAAAAGAATTTTATGCTTGTTATTCGTTTTTTGTTTTTTCTCCTGTACTTACGCTCAAACCATATCAGGCGGTGTAGAATACAGTGCGCAAGATGCATTAATAGAACTGCGAAATAATATTCCAAAAACAGACTTTTTCTTAACCGCTAAAAATTATGTCGATTCCAATCATCAAGAAAATTATTCAACTTTGCTAAAGGGACAAACTAAACTAAATGACAGAACCCTTGGATTATTTTCGGATAATACTTATGCCGTAAAATATAATGATGATAAGGAGCATGTCTGGTACTATGACCAATCCGGAAGTCTTATAAATGTTGAAATCAGAACAGCATCAAATTACCCGTATCGAACATATAAATTCACCCCCGAAGGCGAGCTTGTAAATATGTCTATGAGAGTATCAGAAAATGAAACATTTATATTTAGTCCGCTTGGTAAATTGTTAGGGCATTGGCTAGACGAAAATTGTTATGATGAATCAAAAAATGTAATTATGACAAGAAAAATTGTAAAATAAATTAATAAGACACTTACTAAAATAAATAAGTTTATTGTATAATTATTGAACATAGGGATAATTAATAGGAGAGCAAAATAATGGAAACATTGACTGCAGAAGGGTTAATAACTAAGATAATAGGACCTGTAATTGACGTTGAATTTCCTGACGGGAATTTGCCGGGGATATACACTGCACTAAATATCTATAAAGAAGACGGCACAAAAATCGTTGCAGAAGTTGAACAAATGTTAGGTTCAAATAAAGTAAGAACGGTTGCAATGTCATCAACTGACGGATTGCAACGCGGCATGAAAGTCATAAATACAAACGAGCCGATAAAGATACCTGTAGGAAACGCAATTTTAGGCAGAATATTGAATGTAACGGGTGATGCCGTTGATAATGCCGGTCCGATTGAAACGGATACATATTTGCCTATTCATAGAGATGCTCCGTCACTTATTGAGCAAAATACAGACGTTGAGATTCTTGAAACAGGTATAAAAGCGATTGACCTTTTGCAACCTTATCAAAAAGGCGGGAAAATCGGCTTATTTGGCGGTGCGGGTGTAGGAAAAACCGTACTTATTCAAGAATTAATTCATAATATTGCAATGGCGCATAACGGAGTTTCTGTATTTGGCGGCGTCGGCGAAAGAACCCGTGAAGGAAACGATTTATGGAACGAATTTAAAGAAAGTGGCGTAATCAATAAAGTAGGACTTATATACGGTCAGATGAACGAACCGCCGGGAGCCAGAATGAGAGTCGGTTTATCAGCATTGACTGCAGCCGAATATTTTAGAGATTACTCAAAACAGGATGTATTATTATTTATCGATAATATATTCAGATTTACACAGGCAGGTTCGGAAGTTTCCGCTTTGTTAGGACGTATGCCTTCTGCTGTTGGTTATCAGCCGACACTTGCAACAGAAATGGGTGAATTGCAAGAAAGAATTACATCAACCAAAGACGGCTCTATTACATCTGTTCAAGCTATTTATGTTCCTGCCGATGACTTAACAGACCCTGCACCGGCAACAACATTCTCGCATTTGGATGCTTCTACGGTATTATCAAGAGATATTGCATCTTTAGGTATTTATCCTGCTGTTGATCCGCTTGAATCCAATTCAAGGGCTTTAGATCCGAATATCGTCGGGGAAGAACATTATGAGGTTACCAGACGAGTTCTTGAAATTCTTCAAAAATATAAAGATTTGCAAGACTTGATTGCGATTTTAGGCATGGACGAGTTGTCTGAAGAAGATAAAGAAACTGTCAACCGCGCAAGAAAAATCCAAAGATTTTTATCTCAACCGTTCTTTGTTGCAGAACAATTCAGCGGGAACAAAGGTAAATATGTAAAAATTGAAGATACCGTTCGCGGATTTAAAGAAATTATTGAAGGCAAATATGATGATTTACCTGAACAAGCTTTTTATATGGTGGGAACTATTGAAGAAGCTGTAGAAAAAGCCAAAGGAATGGCATAGTATAGGCAAACAGTTTGTTTCTCAAAAAGGATTATTATGAAGTTAAAAATTATAACTCAAGAACGCATTGTATTTGATGACGAAGTAGATGAAATATATTCCAAAGGTGTTGATGGGGAATTTGGACTATTAAAAGGTCATGTCCCAATTATGTCAGCGCTTGATATTGGAGTTACTCGTGTAAAAAAAGGAAACAAAAGTAAATCATTTTCCGTAATGGGTGGTATACTTCAATTTAAAGATGATGAATGTTTAATTTTGACGACATTGGCAGAAACAGGTGATGAGATTGATGAAATGAGAGCCAGAGAAGCTTTGGAACGTGCACGTCGCAGACGAAAAGAAGCCGATGCCCGAATTGATGCAAAGCGTGCAGAAGCGGCTATTGCACGTGCGAAAGCACGTCTAAAAGCTAAGCTTAACGACGGCGAATAAATTTATCATCTACATATAATATACGATATTGTAAAGAAATTTTAATATTTTTAGGATTTTTATGCTATAATAATGACAAAGGAAATTCTATTATTATAGAGATACATAGAAAGGTTTTATAAATATGGCAGGTCTTGTAAATTTATTATCCAACGTGTTCCAATCACCGGCAGTGACAACAACTTCTCCGGTAGTAAGAGAGAGCTCATCTTATGGCAACAATCCGTTTGTAAACTACAACGGAAATAATTATTCTTCTCAGTATTACGCTAAAAACAGACCTGTCAAAGGCGGATATTTCGCAGGTTACTACAACGGCAAACAAAACATTGTAGGAAGAAGGTTGTTTGTAGAAGTGTAGGAATCCTAAATTATTGCTTTAATAGCAAGCACTATTAGTATTATCCCTCCGAAAATTTGAAGAAATTTCGTAGGGATATTTTTTATGCAATTTCCCAACCAAAAACCTGTTTCAGACATTGCAAAAGAAAATATACCAAACATAAAGCAACAAATCAGTAAACTTGTTGATGTTAATTTTATTGTAGTGCCGGCAATAAGTGCATCCATACTTGTTGCAATACTCAAGGTTATTAAACATTTTAAACCTATACAAGTAATTTTTGGTTTTTCTTCGTTTGCTAAAGCTTCAAGTATAAAATGCGTCCCTAAAATAAAGAAAATCGCAAAAACGATATGCTTTGAATATGGCAAAAGATGTTTGTATATTTTATTTGTTGCGGCATATCCTATAACCGGCATCAAGCCTTGAAACATACCCATTGAAACCGCTAATCTTAAGGAGTTCCTTACTCTTTGCGATTTAAAAATCAATCCTTGCGAAAATGACACAATAAGACAATCCATACCCAATGCTATTGATAACAATATAATTTCAACTAAATTCAATTTCCACCTCAAACAATCTGTTCCAAGGGAATGAATATTTTATCTCGCCGTTATACGAGAATATTTGTTTTATTTTTTGCTCATAAGGCTTTATTTTCTCGGTTAAAAGACTAATATCAGTAGTTTGTAACAATTGCCTTACGTTCGCCTGATAGCCCCAATCATCTATAAATCTTGTAATCTGTATTTTGTCAAAGCTTTCTTTATTATAATTTTTTGCATGAAATTTAAATTTTGCCGTACAGATTAAGCTTCCCAGAGAGTTTGCAGACGTATTCCAAGCACTGTAACCGTAAAATTTATCATCCGATATATTATTTTTCAAAAATTCGGTAACAAAATTGTTATAAGCGCCGTTTGCAAATCGAACATAAGAAATCATGTATGTTTT
>OMVC01000190.1 GCA_900314375.1 uncultured bacterium | reverse complement strand
AATTAAAATATTCGTTTAACACTCTTATTATTGTTGTCGGGGATAAATTTTGTGAATGTTTGGTGATAATTTGAGGAGCAAAAGTTAATAGGGCATCTCCTGCCAATGTTGCTATAGCTTCCCCGAAAACTTTATGATTTGACGGCTTTCCGCGCCTGAAATCATCATTATCCATGCAAGGTAAATCATCGTGTATTAATGTTTGGGCATGCAGCATTTCTATTGCACAAGCAGTAGGCAACGCATCTTCTATTTCGCCGCCAAAAATCCTGCAGGTTTCAAGGCACATAATAGGCCTTAATCTTTTTCCCGGAAGCATTACGGTATATTTCATTGATTTAAAAAGGCTTTGCGGATACTCTATCTCAAGGTATTCGTTTAATTTATCCTCAATAAGTTCGATATAATTATTCTTTTTCATCTTCTATTTCCTTATAAACCATTTGTTTTGCATTGTTACGAGATGTCTGACGTTTTTTTTCGCTTATTTTTACCATCGCTTTATTGTTATGAAATTTCTTGTGCGTTTCTGATTTAATTCCGTTATATTTTATTTTTTCCTTATATTCAAAAGCTTCATTCAAAAATTCAAGATAACTTTCATAGCGCGATTGCGGTATATTTTCAAGGTTTTTTAATACTTCACAACCGACTTCGTTTATATGTAAGCAGTCAGAGAATTTGCAATTTTTTGAATATTTTGAGATTTCCTCAAATAATGTATCTACATCTTTTGGTAATATGAAATCAAATTTCACATTACTGAATCCGGGGGTATCTATAATATTAGTATCCTCATAAACGGGGATGATTTCGCAATGTCTTGTAGTGTGTGTGCCACGGCTTAATTTATCGCTTACACTTCCTGTTTTTAATTTAATATCCGGATTGAGTGCATTAATCAAACTTGATTTACCCACGCCGGAATTCCCGCATAAAGCAGATAATTTACCTTTGAGCAATTTTGCAAAATAATCTGTTCCTTTGTTTTCTGTCGCTGAAGTGAACGCTATTTTATAGCCTAAATCTTTATATATTTCTTCAATTTTATCTTGAAGTCCGTTTTCTATTTCTAAATCTTCCTTGTTAAAACATAAAATGACGGGGATTTTATAGTATTTTGCAAGAGAAATATAGCGGTTTAATTGTACAAAATCCAATTCCGGCTCTTTAAGAGCGCTTACAACAACGATTTGATCAACATTTGCTACCGCAGGACGCTTGATATAACTCTTTCTTGGTAAAATATCAGTTATAACATCATTTGAAAATTCAACGTAATCGCCTGTTACAACAGAAGTTTTTTGTTTTTTTATGACTTCTCTTATTTTACAAACATGAATTTTATCATCACTTTTTACATAATATGAATCCGAATATATTTTATAAATTTGCCCTTGCATACAAAATTAGTTTACTAAAAATAAATGATTATATCAATGTGATTATTTTATGACTATTAAACATCTGTCAATTTTTTCTTCTAAAGGCAGGTCATAATTTATTATATCAATAACTTTTGCATTGTTTTTCTTTAAAACATTTTCAGCCAGATGAATTTCTTCAAGTGCTTTTTTTGATTTGAATGTTACGACATAACCGCCTTTGTTGAGCCTTGGAAAAGCATACGCGCAAATTTTGTCTAATGATGCAACGGCGCGAGATGTTACAACATCAAATTTTTTATTGTAATTTTCGACTCTTTCACAGACAGGGCTCAAATTTTTTATATCAAGTTTGTCTTTAAACATTTGTACGGCTCGGATTTTTTTTGAAATACTGTCAAGTGCAGTAATTTGAATTTTAGGATTTGAAAGTGCCAGGGGAACAGACGGAAAACCGCCCCCTGTTCCAAAGTCTAATAGAGTTTTGGGTGTGCCGTATTTTTCAAAAAATAATTCTAAAGCAAGCGAATCAAAAATATGTTTTTCCCATAAATATTTTTCATCATTTTTTGATATAAGATTTATTTTTTTGTTTTCTTCCAAAAATATTTCTGTATATTTGGTAAAAAATTCTTTATCCTTCATAATTATCCCATTTGTTTTTTTACATATTCAATCTTTTTTAAGATTTTATCTGCATTGTCTTGAGAGAAAGAACGTTTGCTGATTTCATAGGCTTCTTGAAAATATTGTAAAGCTTTTTCAAAATTTTTTCTCAACATATAAAAGTTTCCCAGTTCCATGAAGCTGTCTGTCATATAATAAGGCTCATTTAACTCTTTTGCGTATAGTTTTGATAATTCCAAATATTTTAATGATTTTTCTTCATCTTTTGAGGAATATATTTCAGATAGGTGTCTGGCGCTTGTGTATAGGCCGTTATAATTTTTTAAAGTGTTATCAATCTCCATACTTTGCATATAATATCTTATTGCCAACTCTGACTTGCCCGCTTCGTCGCAGATTTCTGCCAAACTTGCTAATGCTCTTGATAAATAATTATTGTCTGTTTTTATTTCTGCACATTTTTTATAGTATGTCAGTGCCGTTTTTAAATCGTCTTTTTCATCGTTAACTCCGGCATAGCGATAATAAAGTTCTGAAAGGGTACTTTTATTTGTATCATTCTCGATTAATGGAATAGATTTTTTGTAATATGTATATTCTTCATTTATATTGTCTGATAATTTCCCCAGCAAAATATTTACTCTTATTCTCAGGTCATTTGGTAAATCTTCATACTTTTCAAGTTCTTTTAGTATGTATTTTGCATTGTCTTGTTTATATATAACATAATAAATATTTGCAGCCTCAAGTTTTAATTCTGCGACTTTCCGATTATCGGATATGTTGGCATAATAATCTTGAGCTTTTGTATAGCAATCTAATGCTTCATACCATTTTGATAAATGTTTATAAACTTTTGCCAGTTTTATATATATTGACGGAAGAAATCTGTCAAAATTGTCATCATTAGTTTTTGTTAAAGCGCTTTGGTATAAAATGACGGCATTATTGTAATTGTACAGATTTTCTTCGTTTTTGGCTTTATTAAGAATCTCTGTCAAACTCATTTTGTTGCTTTCTGTGGCCAACTCATTTTTTTCGGCAGATTCTGTTATGAATGTATTAATTGAATCTGCAATATTCTCTAACACAGCTTCATCTTCAAAAATAAAATTAATTTTTTCAATTTTTTCTTCTTTTGTTTGAGTTGTTGCAGGTCTGGTTTGTTCAATATTTTCGGGCTTGATTTTTTCTTCTTTAAGTTTTGGTAATTGTGGAACCACAAGTGGTTGAGTAGTAGGAACTTGAACTTTTTTAGGTAAAAATACCGAATGGTATTCTATCTCATTTCTCATGGTTTGGCGGGAAATGCGCAAATCTCGTTCAAGCGGTTTCAGCGGTAATTGTGTTTCGTACAATTCAACACAAGCCTTGTGTAATTTTAGCATAACGCTATCTTGGATTTGTCGTTCTATAATATCTCTGTAATAATCTTTTAAATATACACATTCTCCGTCAGCGGATAGTATGGAGTTTTTTACAAAAAAGTAAATTCTTCTTCCGTCGTACATGTGTAATGATTTCAACAAATTAAGGTGTATCGGAATACGCATTAGTGCCAGCAATCTGAATAAATGCAGACTGACAGGATCAATTAGTGATAGCGCATCTTTAATTATGAACTCATGAAAACTGACTAAACTCTTGGAAAAATTTTCCAAAAATTTTACCATACTTATTTGGCGTAATTGTATAATTCTTACTGACATGTTTACATAAAAAAAGTATCCTCTTGTTTGTTTGTATAGTTCGTTTGAAATAATACCTATATTTTTTATTTCGTTTTCTTTTAAGAATTTTTCAAAATTTTCTTTAGTTAAGGCAAGAATAGTTGCTTGAGAATATTCCGTATCATCAAAAAGGCTGTATTCAAAGGCTCTTGCACTTATTATTACTTTAACATTAGGCAACTTTGAGATGTGTTTTATAAAATTTAATATGTCAGGGATGTTCTTTTTTAATATTGAATCAAAAGAATTAATCACTATCAGAATAGGATTTGTTATCGAATGAAAGTACATATTAATTTTTTGTGTAAAGTTTTCTACTTTATGTCTTGGGTTTTGGATTTTGCCTTTTATAATATAATTTCTGAAGGTTTCAAAAAAACTTAACAACATGTCATCCAAGATAGTTGTTTCAAAACAAACATATTTTATTTGCAAAACTTCTTGATTAAGTGTTGTGCCGATAAAATCAATGAATGATTTTTTACCTGCGCCTATAAACCCGTTTATAAGCATTATTTTTTTATCGCTTTGCAGAAAGTCGCAGGTTTGTGCAATTTGTTTTTCGTTATTATTTAGAAATGCTAAAGAAAAATCTGATTCTTTAGGTAATTCTTTTATATTAATGGGTGCTAAAATAAAATCTTTATTCATTATTAATTGACTCTGTTTCTTCCGTTATTTTTTGCATTATAAAGTCTTTTGTCGGCAGCTTCAATAATTTCTGCGGGTGTTGTGCCGTCTGCTTTGTATGTTGAAACTCCAAGACTTATTGTGACATTACTTTCTCTGTTGTTACTTAATTTGAATTTATTTTCTGCAACAATATTACAAAGTTTTTGGGCTGTGTTAATCGCTTCATCATTGTTTGAATTAGGCAAAATAATGCTTATTTCTTCTCCGCCGTATCTGCAAACTATATCTGTTGAGCGGACATTCTTTTTTAATATTGAAGAAACTTGTCGTAACACAGCATCTCCGGATTGATGCCCAAAATTATCGTTAAATTTTTTGAAAAAGTCTATATCAAGTATGATTAACGAAAATACATTTTCATATCTTTCTGCATTTTGGCATTGCATTAACATTTGTTCCTGAAAATATCTGTGATTATACAAATCTGTTAAACCATCTGTTGTTGCGAGTTTATATTGCTTATCAAAATCTCTTGATTTAGTCAGATATTTATATATAACAGCGATAATATAACCTGATAATGCGTACAAAATAGGAGATATTAAAGGCAACCAGAGATTAAATTTTGCCATAACAAAATAAGTAAGTGCAATATATCCGATTACTGTCGCAATTATTATTGAGGTCGCAACTGTCATTGAGCCTATAAAAAGAAGGACTGATATAGTCAGTAAAACCAATATTATATCAATAATTATTTTAATAGGTTTTGTTGCTCTTTTTATCAATGTTCCGTCTGTTAAATTATTTACATAAGTTGTTTGAACTTCGACCCCCGGATATACCTTATCAACAGGAACGGTTTTTATGTCAAATAAACTTGAAGCCGTTGCCCCAAAATAAACTATTTTGTTATGAAAATTAAATTTTTTATTATCAGTTTTATTACCTTCTACCGCATTAATAAGTTCATGCAGAGGTATATTTGTAAATGTCTGCCCCGGACCGTACCAATTTAAAACGGTTGTACCATCCGGTGATAGGGGAATTTTATGCGTGTCATCAAGTATTAAATCCCCTCTTTTATCAATTACAAAATCTTTTTTATCTTTCAAGCCTAAAGCATCCAATGCTACTTTAAATCCTAATTGAGGATAATATTTACCTTTATATTTGTAGACTAAAGGCATTTGACGCAAAATTCCGTCATTTCCTCTTAAAACGTTAATTACGCCGATATTATTTGTTGCGTTCATTATGCCGTCCAGTATTACACGACAGTTTGAGTACTCGAAATAATCTAAATCAATATTTTTAGAATTATTCCGTATATTTATTGCGAATTTGTCATCAAGTTCTACAGCATCTCTTAAATTTTCTTCCTGATAGTCAAGATTTATTGCTGTGTAAACATTATCAAAGTCTTTAAAAACTTGGACTAAAGCATTGTCTGCTTGAGGGGTACTTCTCATTGATTTAACAAACATCAAATCGTAGGCAATGCTTTTAGGTTTTTGCTGCTCTATATAGCGGGTAATTTTTGCATAGATATCACGTCTTAACGGCCATTCTCCGTATTTATCCAAAACATACTCATAACTTGCATCATCAATTGCAATAATCACAATATCTTTATTATGCGGTTTAGCAAAACGTGACGAAGATAAAACAGATTGACGTATATCGAATGTTTTATTTTCCATTGATTCAAAAAACGATTCGGAATACTCATCTTTTAATCCCAGAAATAAAAATAATACTATTATAAAGATCCAAAAAATAAACTTTTTTAACATACCAAATCCAATCATTCTACGTTATTAGTATAGTTTAACATAGAGAGATTGGCAAGGATGTTTTTTAACACAAATTTTTCTTCCAAGATTTTATTATTAAGTTTCAATATTTCAGTGGTATATGACAATTCATCAGGATTTTTCAGATAGCGCAAAAGACATTGCTCGTGTAAATTCATATTCTGTCCTCAATAAAAGTGATAACATATACATTATTACAAATTTTATATAAATATAAATCAACTTTTTAAAGAATATCTGAAAATTTTTATCATATATATGGACGAATTACGCATAATTAATATTATAGGAATGTAGTAAGAAATTGAGAATTTCTTTTTGTTTATTCTTTCTCTTTTGTTGCGAGCAAAAGAGAAAGAATAAACGAAGAAAGAGAAAAAACGCTGT
>OMVC01000010.1 GCA_900314375.1 uncultured bacterium | reverse complement strand
CTATTAACTTTTGCTCCTCAAATTATCACCAAACATTCACAAAATTTATCCCCGCCAACAATAATAAGAGTCTTAAACGAATATTTTAATTATGCAGGCGCAAGAGGTGTTATCGCAGGTCAAGTTGTTGATATTGAATCAGAAAAAAATTCCGATATAGCAGATAAAGAAAAAACGTTGGAATATTTGCATACACACAAAACTTCCGACCTTTTCCAATTAGCAATGAGAACAGGTGCCATAATAGCAGGAGCAGATGATGAAAAATTGGATGTTACAACAGAATTTGCAAAACAATTCGGACTTGCATTTCAAATTGCAGATGATATATTAGACGAGATTTCAACATTTGAACAAATGGGTAAAACTTTAGGAAAAGATAAAGAGGAAGGAAAACTCACCTATGTAACCCTGTATGGCTTGGAACAAGCAAAATGTAAACTTGCTTGCATACTAAACAGCTGTCGTGATATAATTAGCAAGCAGGGTTTAAAATCCGAAATATTTAAAAATATTATTGCTGATATAGAAAAGAGAACAAAAATATGTATTTAGACACAATAAAACAACTTATTGCAAACAACGGTTATGAAGTTTTGGCTTGCGGACTGTTAGCTGCATTTACCTCACAAATAATAAAATTCATACTTTTTACAATAAAAAATAAAAAAATTAATTTTAAAATTTTCACCACCACAGGCGGAATGCCAAGTACTCATTCGGCAGGGGTAATGGGTTTATCCACAATTGTAGGCATTTTAGACGGTTATGATTCGCTATTATTTGCAATTGCTTTGGGCTTTTCGCTTGTAATAATGTATGATGCAGCAGGTTTAAGACGCGCAGCGGGAAAAACCGCAGCAAGCTTGAATAAAATGATGGAAGAATTTTATAACCATGATTTGCATGCAGTCGGAGGCAAACTAAAAGAGCTTTTAGGGCACACCCCTTTTGAAGTTTTTGTTGGGGCTATATACGGGATTTTGTTTGCATACGCATTTCACCATTTCATTATTGGATAATAACATAACAAAAAGCCGCTTTTGAAATTATAGCGGCATGGAAATTTTACGAAAATAAGTGTGTAGGGGAAATATATGTAATATTATGCATTGAATGTGCTAAATGATTTTTCTACGTTTTTGGATATTACTTTTGCAACAGATTCATATTCTGTCTGGAGAGCTGAATGTTCAGATTCTAATTTATTTAATTGTAAATCGAACATTTTGTCTTCTTTCTCTATTCTGTCCATACTGGTATTATAAGCTTGTTCAGCAAGTTTTATTTTAGCTTTATCTTCTTTTTCGGTAATTGATTCATCATCATCCAGTGTAGTTTTAACAAAAGCCTTATCAACTGCAGAATAATATGCAATAGTTAATTTACCCTGCTTTAATTGTGTTATCAACCACTGGTCATCCATAAATGCTTTATTTTCATTAGTTTCAGTTGCATTCATATAACCTTCTTTAATCATTCTGTTATATGTAGTGTAACCACAAGTTATCATTTGATTATATATATTTCGATAGTACGTTTGAAGATTTGCATCATTCTTTAACACCGAAAGAGTACCCTGCGAAGCCTTATGATAATATGCCTCGGTTATGGATACCGCATAATCATAAAGATTTCTTTGCTCGTCAGAAGTTCCGTCATAGAATATTGCCTGTGTTTTTTCATCAAGTTCGTACAAAATATTTTCTTCGGATTGAAATTTCTCATTACCGTTTTCATCACGCACTGTAGTAACTTTTTCTTCATTTGAAGTATAAATTTTCGGATTTTCTTTATTTGTGGCATCTCTGTTTACATATAATGTCGTAACATTTGATGTTGTAGTAACATCAGAGTCACAATTATTATATGTATATGTATATCTTTCTTTTTCGGCATCATAAGTTACATTTACATTATTTAATTTATGATATTCGTTATTTGAATCGAGATATACAGCCTGATACCCGCTAATTACTCCAGAATCATCCACTATCGGCACAGGGATTGCTTCATACCTTTCTATATAATAATAAGGCAGATTATCTTTATACCCCTTTGAAACAGGATATTCATTATTTTCGGTTTTAAATTTCGCAACGTCATAAGTCGGATAACCATCTAATATATCATCAGAGAATCCTGTATAACCAAAAGACAAAATATGTTCAATGTCAGGTCTGTCATTTTTTCCGTCGTAAACAGACACTAAATATTTATCCCAAGCTTCGTGAATAGCCTGCACTGCTGCATCATCATTTGTAATATCAATATCGCACTGGGTAACACCAATCTTTTTATTGGCTAAAAATTTATTATAATCTCCGTTTGCACTTTCAAAAGCTTTTGCAATATCATCAGAAACAACAATTCTGCCATTAGTATCACTTACAATATACTGTTTACCAACAGCCACATTATTCAATCCTGTTAACTGGTTATATGTAACATCTTCATAAGTAGCGTTTGTCCCGTTATAACCGGTTATTACCTGATATTTTGTAGCATTCATGGCTTCTATATATTTATCATTAGCATCAAGGGAATCATCAGCAAGTCTTTGCTTTGAATAAGCTACACATTGTTGTTCGAATTCATTATTCGACAATCTTGCCGTCATCATTAATAATCTGCCCTGTGATGCTGCCATTCCCATAGTCGGTAATGTATTCCTTTCATATTTTCGTATTCACTTATATTTACGGCTATATTTGAATAAATCTTTAATGATTTATGAAATAAAGCATGATTTTTTTACAAAAGTTTACAAAATCGCAATTTTGTAAAAAAAAAATTTTTTATATAGAAGAAGGTTAATATTTTTTGTATAGGTGGGAAAATTATGATAAGTATTTCAGGTATTAGCAGCACATTAAAAACGACATACGGTTATGTCAAAAGATTTGCGCAAGCAACTCCCGAATTGATTTTCGGAACAGGTTCTGAAGCTGCAGGACAGGCTATGCGTGCAGCAAAACAAAATGGCGGAACACTGTTTGAATCTGCTCAAGCCGGATGGAGAGCAATGGAAAATGCAGGAAAGGGAAGTTTTTTTAAAAATCTTTTAAAAAATTGTAAAGAATTTATTCCCGATATTGGCAAAGCCATTTCAAAAGGAACTGAAGGCTTAACTGGATTTGCTAAATTAAAAGGCGGCGCAAAAGGATTATTTAAAGGCATAGGTTCAAAATTACCATTTTTATTTTCTATGTCAATGATATTATATGAATTACCGAATATATTTAAGGCAACAACAGAACAGGGAATTTTTGCCGGCGCTAAAGAAACCGTAAAAACAGGTGCCAGATTAACAAGCGGAGCTTTATGTGCTGCAGTATGCTCTGCAATTTGTCCGGGCATAGGAAGTATAGCCGGCTGGTTAATCGGAGAACGGATAGCAAGTAAACTTATGGGCAAATCATATTCTGAACAAAAAGCTGAAGAACAAGAAAAATATGAACAAATGGCACAACAATTAACCGCGGCACAACAATATCAACCGCAAATGCAGCCTCAAGTACAACAAAATCCATTCAGTTCATACGGCTTTAATACAAATTTTGGTTATAATAACGCACCATACGCAAATGATATTATGATGCAACAAATGAGATTTAATCAGGTAGCATAAGTGTTAATACATTTATTAAGAAGTACTTCAGAATAAATATTCCGAAGTACTTCTTAATATTTCTTAATACAAATAAAACATTCGGCAATTTTCAAAAGACATAATACTTTATTTTAATATAGGGGAATTATAGGAGAAATAGAATGACAGTAATCGGAGTACAAGGCTCTTCTGATTTATTAACTTTAACAAAGTATGTAACAGGAGCTGCAATAAACAAACATGGCGAATCCTCCGGAATAATTTCAGGGACAGCAATATTTGCAGGTATTCAGGGAGGAACCTGGGCTTGGAAAAACAGAAATAACATTCGTGCAGGATTACAGACCTTGAGTACAAATATGAGCGCAAACAGAGCTATTATGCAAAATGTTGCCAAAGAAGGTTCAGGTATTTGGAACACTCTTAAGAATTTGTGGCGCGGCGGCACCGAAATAGTTAGCAAAGGGAAACTTGAAGCCCTTGCAAAGGGAACAGACGCAGCAGCTATTTCTGCGCAACAAGTCTTGGCATCAGGCAAAGATTTTACACAAGGACTTAAAGCCATAGAAGGAGGAGGAAGTATTCTCCATTCTATCGGCAAAGGCATAAAAGGAAATGCATGGTTTGCAGCCATTTCATTCGGACTTGGTGTAGCAACAGACGTAATACCGGCATTCCAATTAAGCACAGATAAAGGATTTAAACAACTGGGCAAAACAGCTGTTAAAACAACCGCAGAAGTTGGCGGTTGGGCTGCAGGTTCAGCATTGGGAGCAAAAGCAGGAGCAGCCGTAGGCGCTTGTATAGGCGGTCCTGTTGGTGCAGCTGTAGGCGCAATCATCGGAGTCGTCGGCGGATTTTTAGGCAGTTTCTTATGTTCAAAAGCAGCAGATAAAATTGTTGGTCCATCTGAAGTAGAAAAAGCACAACAAGAAAACGCTGAAGCTATAGCAAGACAAGCGGCAGCTTCAGGAAATGAAAGCATTAGCGAAGTTGCACAAGCCGCTTATGATAAATTATTACAATCTGCAGCTGCAAATGGCGGCAAACTTACAGAAGACGATTTAATCGTTAAAAAATCATTAGAAAATCTGATAGGACAAGAAATAGACATAGAATCTGATTTAGCTCAAATGGCAGCTTCCGGCAATACTCCATCGGCAACTACAAGCACACAAGCAAGTGCTCAAACCGACACCTCTACTCAAGGCGGACAAACACAAACATCTGATGATGCGCAAACTTCAGCCGCAACACAAAGTTCATCAAGGCAAACTACAGTAAGCGATTTACCTTCTACTTCATCAGCTTATTCAACAATGCTTCCTATTCAAATGCCAACAATGCCATATACATCTTATTCAGGAGTAAATCCTTTTGCTACAACTAACCCATTCATCAGTTACAGCGGTCTCTTTGAATATCAACAACAAGATTCTGCAAGAAGAATTGCTTAATAAATATAAATCCAATAACACAAAAAATCGACTCAGAAATGAGTCGATTTTTTTAATTAAATGCCGCAAGCATTGAAATCCCGTTCAGATATTGTTGACGAACACTCTAATATTTGCGTTAAAAACCTTTCAATCAATTTTTCCATACCTTTAATTTCAGATTTTAAATTTCTGTAACTTTCTTCCTTCGACTCTTTAAGAGCTTTTTCATAAATTTCATCCTTGTACATAAATTATTACTCCTCTTAATCTTTTACAACTATATATTCGACAATTACAATAAAAAACTTTAATAACTTTAATTTTTTGTTACAAAATTTCATTTTTTATAGAGCTTTAAAATATTTTAAAGTAGAATAATAGAATATTGTTAGAGGAAGAATATGTTACGGGATTTCGAATTGACAAGTTACGATTTTTATTCAAACAGGCGTGATATGGAAATTATATCTACTATTGTTGAAGCTTTGAATAAAATTTTGGAAGAAGATAAAAAAGAAGAACAGCCGCTATTTTTGCGTATTTCTGATAATTTAATAATGGATATTGCAAGGAAAGTTGTTCAAGATAAGAAAAAGACCTTTCTAATCGGTATAACAGGAGAAAGCGCTTCCGGAAAAACGGTTTTTGTAGATAATACGATAAAAGCTTGTGTCAAGGATAAAACAGAAGGTATATATACAGTAATAAGATGTGATGATTATTATAAAGACACCTCTCAAGAATTAAAAGATGCGGGAAGTTATGAGGAATTATTTAAAACCGGCTTTAGTTTTGATACTCCTGATGCAATAAATTTAGATTTAATGAAACAGCATTTGGTCGCATTAAAAGAAGGCTTAACAATAAAATCTCCTCGCTATGATTTTGTTACCTGTGAATCACATCCTGAAGGAGATGAAAAAACGCCTGCAAAAGTAATTTTAACTGAAGGCTTGTATGTTTTAAATGAAGGCATTAGGGATATAATGGATGTAAAAGTCTATGTATTTACTCCGTTGGAAGTCATAAAGGAACGTTGGTATAAGCGTGCAAAAGAACGCGGCAAAGAAGGTGCAGCAGCTGATATGCAGTTTGCAGATGTTAATAAAACTGCTCAGCAATATATCAGACCAACTTATCAAATAGCAGATGCCGTAATAAACGGACTTGTAAGCCAGCAATATATCCAAGATATTACTGACAGAATATTTAAAACATTGAGAGACATTGAATATTAAAAAAGCGGAGTGCAATTATGCACTCCGCTTTTTCTAAAATGCTCTTTGGCAATTTGGACAATTGTCCCTATAAATTGGCTCTACAGGAGCTGCGCATCCGCATGGTTCTCCTCGAATAATCTTTACGCCATGCAGTTTCTCACACTTCGTTAATTTTGGTCTGTGACAACGTTCTACCTTACATCCGCACATACTGTCTCCGCCAAAGCCCCTTCCAAAATTAGTGAACGGATTTAAGCTGCCTAATCCGTCATAAGACCATGCAAATGCGCCTTGAGGAATTGCTAAAAATGCAAATAATGCTGCTATTGATAATATCTTTTTCATATTAACCTCCTTTTTATTAGTTCACTGGCTGACAATTTTATTTTATAAATTATAAAAAAGAGTTACATTAGTATAATGGCGGAATGTTTATTGGACAAACTATTTAAATAATTCGGACACAATAAAAAAGAGGCTCTGATAATTTTACCAGAACCTCTCTTTTTATTTGTTGTTTAAAGACTATTTAGAAACACTAGCGTCATCTAACAAGATAACTTGGATTTCTTCGCCTTCGTGTGCAACATAGTTCAAACCAGGAGTTACTAAACCTGTGATTAAACCAACACCTGCACCAACAGGAGTACCAATAGCAACACCGGTACCTACTTTGTCAGGTTTCGGAATGAATGAGAAACCAACACCTGCACCGGTACCAACAGCTGTACCACCAACTGTGTACAATGCAACTTTACCTGCTGTCATCCAAGGACCTTCTTTCAAAGCATAATCTTTGTAGAATGGTTTTGCGTTCATATCAACAGTTTTTCCTGAAGGAAGAACTACTTTAGTGATTTGAGTATAAACTCTAGCGTTTTTGTTGAACCATTGTGGATCTTGAATATCCAAAACTGTTCCGTAGAAAGTAGAACCAGCAGGGAATACTACTGTACCTTCTTCTGTAACGATATCTTCAGGATTTGTAAATGTTACTGTGTCACCTGCAGAAGCTAATTTAGATTTGAATTTGTCTGTATATTCAATTTCTAATACGTTACCTTCTTTTACGATATTTCTTAAATTAGTAACTGTAACTTCGTTGCAAGGAGCTTTTTTAGTTACGTTTAAGTGTTCTGTACCTAAAACAGTTTCAGTAACACCTTTGTATTGAGCTTTAACCAAGTGTAATTTTTGGCTTAATCTGTATAATAATACAGCTGCTTCAGCTCTTGTTAATTCATCGGTAGGTCTCAATTCCAATTCGTTTGGATGATTTACATAAATACCGTATGATAATGTTTTAGCATAGATAGCTTTTGCCCAGTTAGGAACTTTTTCAGCATCAGTATATCTTGATAAAACATTGTTGTTTACAGTACCGTCAATAGTGATATGGCTCATAACTGATTGAGCTTCATCTCTCAAGATAGAACCTTGAGGTCTGAAAGTACCATCAGGATAACCATATACTAAACCGATTTGTTGAGATCTTGCAACTGCATCATGAGTTGCGCCTGATTTTGCAACGTCTGAAAATTTAACAGTTGTGTTAATTTTTGCTTGATCGTCACCTAAAACTTTTAATAAAGCTGTAACAAAATCAACTCTTGAAATTTTAGCTTCAGGATTGAATTTGCCGTTGTTTAAAAACATAACAGAATCTTTAACTACTGCTGCGATTTCTGTTTGAGCCCAGTAATCTTTGCTTACATCATTAATTCCTGCATATGCGAAAACAGGAGATGTCGTGATTGAAAGCATACCTGCGACTAATAAGCCTGCTAATAATTTTTTCATTTTTTACTTCCTCTTTCTTTCTACTACTATTAGTAAACCAACATCGTACTTATTATATTATAATTGTTAAAAAAAGTAAATAGTCAAATAAAAATTTGACTATTTTTAAATTTTATCTTTAAGACATTTCAAACGGCTTATTACAACTGTTCATTGCTATATATGCAATCTCTTTATTTTTGAAGCTATAAAAGAAACCGGTTTTTTAATATAGTTTAGAACTTTTTTACCAAAATTCTTTAAGCCGGACACTATATTGGAAAATTTTGGCATTTTTACCTTTGGCAGCTTTATTTTAGGCATTTTTAACTTTGGTAAGCGTAATTTTGGCATGCTCCAACCTGTTAATTTTGGAACTTTAAACGGCAATTTTACAAACTTCGATAATACAGTTAACCCGATTAATAAAGCTCCTGCCCCCAAAACAGTCCCGGTCAAAGCTTTCTTCCAAGTCGGATTGTGGACAAACTCACCATCTTCCGGATGTTGATAGACATCCATTTTAGGAACATCTTTCAGCTTTGTACCTTTGGGCAGATAATCAATCTTCACTAAAGGTAAAGATTCCATACCGGGATGTCCTACAAATCTTGCAGGTTTATCTAACAAGAATGCCGCAGCATCAAAATCAATTACTCCGCCTGCTGCCAAATTATCTAATGCAGTAACCCAATTTGCTTCCATAACATAATTTCCTTCACTATAAATCTACCATATTTATATAAAGGATTTTTGCTATGAAAAATTGCCTAAAAATAATTAATCATTAAGTTTTGCAAATTTAACATTCTGATAAAAATATTGAAGGATTTGATAAGCATTATAGCCCTGTTTTGCAAGGTTGTTTGCACCATACTGACTCATTCCGATTCCATGACCTTTTTTACCGTATTCTTCATCAAAAGAAAATACGGAATGCAGATAAGGTACATTACCGCCCCAAGCATTGGTATTTGTCATACCGCCTGCAGATGCGGAATAATAAGCTGATATTATTTTCATATCATAAGTCAAAACCAAACCCAAAGTTTCTTCAACTGCTCTGTTTGTCTTTTGAGTTTCTGAAGATGCACCGCCATAAGCCTGATCTTCCGTATTATCCTTTAAATCAAACCCTAATTTTGCTTGTTTGCCCAAATTTGCAAGCGCATAACTTCTTGCAGCAATTGCTTGAGCTTTTAGGGCCTCTAATTCCCAAGAAGAAGGCATCTCTGAAGGTACTACTCCTTTTAAATATTCTTCTAAATTGATGTCATTAATAACTGTCAATTTTCCGCCAATATTTTTTACCATCAATTTACCGCGATACCATCTGCCTTTTGTGCTGACAAACCCATCATTATCAGGACGTAATACAAGTGAATCAGTATTTAGAGGAAAATATTTCCCTGAACTTCTGACAGCAATTTCACCGTTATAAGGAACTAATACATAACCTTTTAAAGCTTCCGTTGTTGCTACAGTGCGATTTGTATGAACACTAATCATACGCCCTGCGATATCCGTTCCTACACCTGCCTCGTCAGCCCCTGTTAAAAGCCCTATTTTAATCGCATGTGACGGATTTGTAAATGCTATATTCAGCACTAATATTGATAAAATAATTAAAATCTTTTTCATAAATTCTATTTTAGCATTTAAGAAATTTTTGTAATAAACCAAAAGAAGGATTTTTTACGAGAGATTTCGTAAATATTTGTAAAAATTTGTAAAAATCCGTGTTTTATGCGCAACTTTTATGTTTACGAACATTATTCACAATAAAACAGAAAGGAATATTTATGAACGTATCATTTAACCCTGCAATTAGCACAAATTCAAAACAAAATAATATTCAATTTAAAGGTGTACGCGGAGAAGCTATTGTTCGCGATATCATAAAAGGCGCTGATGTAAAACCTGAAGCCATTATGAAAGAAATAAAAGGAACTTTTGGTGTAAAGACAGAAAATGCCAAAGATATTTTTGAAGCTTTCATTGAAAACATTCAAACGTTTTTTAAAGAAAGAAATGAGTATGCAAAACGTTTAAACGAAGCTCAAGCAAAAATCAGAAAATTCCCGAACGAAAAAGATGATGCCGTTTATAATGCAGAAAATAAAATGCGAGAATTTTATCAAAACATTATAAAAAATAAGGATTCTCAAATTTCACAAAAAGATAAGGAACTCAATGAAATAAAGCAATATGTACAAAAGTATGAGCCAATGACAAAAGTTAAATCAGTTGAAGAAGTCGGCGTAATTTTGCCGGAAAGAGCAAAAGAAATACTTAATGAAATAATTGAAAACAGAGTTAAAGCATACAAGAGTATGGAAGATTTCTTGTTTACGGGAAAAGGACAAGAAGCTGCATTAAAACAATTAGACAGAATGATGGAAATATCTAAAGCTCAAAAAGATGGCATTTTTAATATTCCCGAATTAGAGACAATGTTAAAAAATATACAGCATAATCATCGTGTTTACATATCAAGTTCAACTTTATATAATATGGAAAATATGATAACAAGCGCATTATCAGGTTCTAAAAAAGTACAATATCTTGAAAGTAATGCAATGAAAGAACAAATTAAAAAGAACGCAATGGCTATATTGACCCCTCATGCCAATGAAAGATTCTTCAATGAATCTGTTAAATCCGTTGCAGATTCGCTTGATAAAGAATTTAAAGAAATTATTCAAAATTACAGAGGATTTGCTAAAGGAATAGAAAAATTGAAGAAAAGACATAACAACAATGTCGAACTGGAGCTTAAAGAAGTTCCATATAATAATGTGGCTTCAAAAGTTATTGTAAAACCCGCATCTGAGGCTCCTTATGAGCTGGAGTATTACAGGGTTTCAAGTTTTGGTAATTCAAATTGGTCTTAATAATAATTATTAACAAAAGCATGTTTGATAAAGATATACTAATTTTCTTTATTAAATGTGCTTTTTCTTAATGTAGCAATGGCCTCATGAATTTCTCTTGATTTGTGCTCCAGATTATTATACACCTGCGAATTTATCTCTCCGCCGATAAGTAAAACAATGGAAGTATAATACAACCAAACCATTAATATAAAAAATGCCCCAATAGTACCAAAAACAATATTATAAGTACCCAAATTGTTTACATACAAAGAAAATCCCCACGACCCGACTAACCAAAATACGGTAAAAAAAGCAGTCCCCGGAAGTGCACTTTTCCTTTTAAAAGACTCATTACCTCTCAAATCCGGTAAAATATAATAACTCAAAAACGCCAGCAAATATAATGCCAAAAAAGCAACAGGCCATCTTAAAGTTAAAATTGTTATGGCAGTTGATGTAGGCAATGAAAAATGCTCTACAAGAAATACTATAATAACTTTACCGAAAATAATTATATTTATTGCTAAAAACAAAATTAAAATATTTACCCAAACCATTAAAAATGACAATATTCTTGTATACACAAAACTTCTTGTTTCTTCGACCTTATATGCACGATTTAAACCTTTTAAAATAACAGCTACGCCGTTTGTTGATAAAACGAGTGATACTGTGATGCCGATTATGGCAAGGAGTTTACCATGATTGAAAATCATAGTTTGATTTAATACTGTCTTTAATAATTCCATCGCTTGCGCAGGCATAATATTTGATAAAACTCTTAAAATAGGATCCATATAAGATTGGTTTCCCATCCAGCCAAAAACCGCCATCAAGAACAACATAAACGGGAAAATCCCCACAACAAGCATAAAACCCATTTCCGCAGCCATTCCGAAAAAATCGTTCTTTATAATTGAGCGTATCAAATTGATAAGCAAATGAGAATATTTATTCTTCATGAGTTTTTTTATGATTGATTTTAACATAAATTTTGCTTTCTCAATTCTTCCAGAATCAGTTTTACGGAGTTTTTGACATTATCTTTTATCACAGCTCCTGCAGCCAATTTATGTCCGCCGCCGCCGAAAGCTGAACAAACTTTTGAAATATCTTTTTGTTTGCTGCGCATTGATACTTTTGAAACCGATGGACTTAATTCCTTTATAACAAATGCTATTTCCGTTGTATTTATCGCGCGAAGCTTTTCTGTTAATCCGTCCGTAAAATCTTCACCGTTATTGTTAAATCTCTCTAAATCTTTTTTATAAACAACGGTATAAGCTATCTTATCATCATTTAAAAATTCTGCCTTACCAACACAATAACATTGAAATAATACCATATTTTTTGAATACGATTCATAACATTTTTGATAAATTTCGTTTCCGTTTGCTCCGAACGATAATAATTTACCTGCAATTTCCATTGTTGTTTGAGTGGTATTTGAGAATTTAAATCCGCCTGTGTCTGTTAAAATTGCAGTATATAAATTTGTTGCACAATCTTTTGAAATTTTCCAGTTTAATTGTGCCGCAATATTATATAAAACTTCGCCTGTTGCGGAAGCTTCAGGCTCTACAATATTTATATCGGCATAATTATTATTTGTTTCATGATGGTCAATATTTATTGTACTCTTGGCTTTATCAAAAAGGATTTTGGCATCCGAGCATCTGTCTATTGAGGCAACATCAAGATTAATTACCAAATCGTATTCTCTTGATAAATCCATCTGCTCAATTTGTTTTGCTTTTGAAATATCAGGTAAAAATTCATACGTTGACGGCAATTTTGAAACAATCACCATATCACTTTTTTTCTTATAATTATTCTTTATTAATGAATACATTCCGCACACAGAACCCAAGGTATCACCATCAGGGTTTATATGAGAAACAAGCAATATATTTTTAGAATTCTTTATGATATTATCTAATTGTTCTAATGTCATTCCTGAATTGTACCATAAAAAAATTCTTATATTTATGAAAAAAATATTATACACAAATTTCCAAAATATAGATGATATAATTGCTGAATTAGCACAGCAAAAGGATATTAAACGTGCAATCACACGTAACAATTTGTACAAATTTTGGTCTAAAGCCGCAGGAGAAAAATTTGCGCAAAATTCTAAACCTTATTCAATGCTAAAAGGTTCTGTTATGGTTGTTGCGTGCAAAACCCCGACAGTTGCACAAGAATTAATGCTTCGAAAAACTCAAATAATATCAAAACTTAAACCGTATCTTGAATCTCTGCATATGAAAATATCTGATATAAAATTTGACTCAAAAAAATGGGTAGAAGATACTGATTAAATATTAAAAAATTGATATTAATACAAATATTGTTATAATTAAATTATGGCAAGAGATCTTGACAAAAGTGATATGGAAGATTTAAAACAAAGGGTCAAAGAAAAACTTGACTCTGTATCACTGTATTCTTATAAAGGTTCAGTTTCAAAACTTTTAGGCTTAACTGTTGAAGTAAAATTACCGGGGCTGAAAATCGGGGATTTATGTTTTATAGAAACCTATGACGGAAAGCAAAAACCGGCCGAAGTTCAAGCTTTTAAAGGAGAAGTTGCACAATTATCGTTACTACTCGACGGAGAAGGTATAGGACAAGGTAGCCTTGTAACTTCTACAGGCAGACCAATTATTATACCTGTCGGAGATTTTTTACTTGGCAGACTGATTGACCCTATGGGGAACCCTATTGACGGTAAGCCTTTAGATACGACCAATGCACAATGGCGTCCTATTGAAGGTCCGCCTCCGGGGCCTTTTGAAAGGCCGATTATTACCGAAATGTTTTCTACAGGTGTTCGTGCAATAGACGGATGTATGACAATGGGCGCAGGACAGCGTTTAGGTTTGTTCGCCGGTTCAGGTGTCGGGAAAAGTACGCTTCTTGGTATGATTGCAAGAAACTCGGATGCGGATGTTAACGTAGTTGCACTAATCGGAGAACGTGGCAGGGAAGTTAAAGAATTTGTTGAAGATGCTTTAGGCGAATACGGTATGTCACGTTCCGTTTTGGTATGCTCAACAGGTGACAAACCGCCCTTGATACGTCAAAAATGTCTGCTTACGGCTACTGCCGTTTGCGAATATTTTAGAGATCAAGGCAAAAAAGTATTCTTAATGACAGATACCGTCACTCGTTGCGCAATGGCAGGACGTGAAGTAGGTTTGTCTTTAGGCGAGCCTCCAACAATGAAAGGGTATCCGCCATCTATATTTTCTTGGCTTCAAAAAGTATTGGAGCGCGCAGGAAACAGTGAGAAAGGGTCCATTACTGCTTTATACACAGTTCTTATGGAAGGGGACGATATCAATGACCCTATTGTAGATATTGTTCGCGGTATTGTTGACGGACATATTTTCTTATCAAGAAAAGTTGCAGAATCCAATCATTATCCGGCAATTGATGTTTTGGGAAGCATCTCCCGTTTGATGAGTGCTATTGCCTCTCCGGAACATAAAAAAGCCGCAGCAAAACTCCGAACAATAATGTCTTTATACAGAGAAAATAAAGACCTTATTGATGTCGGGATGTATCAACCGGGGTCAAACCCCAGACTTGATACGGCTATTGAAATGATGCCGAAAATCAATGCCTTTTTACAACAAAGAACTGACGACAGCGTAACTATGGATGGTACTATTAACCAACTTATTGAAATGATGCAGGATGTTGAAATCTAATGAACAAAATTACAGATAATATATTCAGACATATAACACTTTTTTCTATCGTAGGAATTTTGACAATTATAATAAACGACTATTTAGCCTTTATTGTGGGGATGGAAATCCCAAAATGGTTTGTATCTGCTCACGAAAATCTTTCTGCTTTAGACTTTTCTATCGGAGTATTAATTCTTATATTTTTATGCGGATATTATTATAAATATGCAAATGATTTATTCAAAGACGACAAAGCACAGATACCGGAAGCGTCTTTGAATTGTTTTATGGTATTTGTAAAAATGCTTCCTATAACAATTTTTTGGAACATATATATTTTTGCTGCAATTTTTGTAGGATTAGGATTATGGCATCTGGGTACAGTTCCTTCAAACATCTATTTTATAATAATATACTGGTTAATTGTATTTATTAATGTGATTTTTATTTATTATGCTAAAGAACTAAAATTATCAAAAGAATTCTTCTCTTTAAATATGCTAAAAACCATTATTATAAAAACTTTTGGCAGGGTTTGTGCAGTTTTAATAGAAGTAATTGCGCTGTTTGGTTTGACAGTTTACCTCCTTTATCAAATATATAACCACCTGACAATAATAAAAGACCACGGATTGTATTTAGCAACCGTACTGCTCGGGTTATGCTGCGGAGCTTATATCATTACATTAATACACATTTTGTATATTAAAAAAATTGTAAGAATTTTAAAAAACAAATTTAACTAAATAATTCTTTATCAATTTCTTTTGCAGCTTCAAATGATGATTTCTTTTCAGAAAGCATTGAGCGAATTTTATCCAGATCTTCAATCATTTGAGCACGCTTGTCACCATTAAACAATAAAGTTTCAATATGATTTGCAATATTAGACGGATTGACATCATCCATAAGCAATTCAGGAACTATAGATTTATCTGCAATAATATTTGGCAAAGACACGCGTTTAATGCATCTTACAAGCAAATATACCCAATAAAGCAATCTTGGGCCGCGATAAGCAATAATCATCGGGGTTTTGTATAAACAAGCTTCCAAAGCAACAGTACCCGATGCTAAAATTAAAGCATCTGAAACACTCAACAAAGCTTGATTTTCACCTTTTATAACTTTTATATCGCAATCACCCAAATATTTATTGTATATATCATCAGACAAATTCGGAGCCTGCGACAAACAAAATTGAATTTGGGGGTATTTGTCCTGTAAAATTTTTATTGCACCTTTAAACGGCTTCATTAAATTTTTCAATTCAAATACTCTTGAGCCGGGGAAAACAGAAACCAGCTTTCTTTCCGTATCCAATCCATGCTGCTTAAAAAACTCTTTTTTTGACGGAGGAAACTGCAATTGAGAAACAAGCGGATGACCGCAATAATGAACATTTATTCCATACGATTTATACATAGGTAATTCAAACGGAAATATACACAATACTTTATCAATATATTTTTTTATCTTTTTTATACGATATTTACGACTGGCCCACACTTGCGGCGGAATATAATAAAATATTTTTATGCCTGCTTTTTTTAAATATTTTGATACCGCAAGATTAAAACCGCCGTAATCAACCATTAAAACCAAATCAGGTTTATATTTATTTGTTAAATAATCAACAAGTTTTTTCCCAAGTTTATAATGTTTTATAACAATTTCCGGCGATATACCAACGGCAGAAAGCTTTTTTATATGTTCAAATATTTTTACTCCTTCTTCACGAAGATTATCTCCGCCTATACCTTCAAATTCATACTCGGAGCTTATTTTTTTTAGCTCTTTTACAACATTTGAAGCATGTATATCTCCCGAATATTCACCTGTAATTATAAAAATCTTTTTCATACTCTATACTGCCATTATTACAATATTATGATTATCTGCATATTGTACGACTTTTTCCTGATCAACAATTATTGTTTCATTTGCTTCTACCGCAATAACTCCGGCTTTTTTATGATTCATTGTTCTTAATGTTTTCATTCCGATTGCGGGGATATCAAATCTTTTATCCTGATTTGGTTTTGCAACCTTTACTACTACAGCACCTTTTTTGGCCAGTTTTGCACCGCGTTTTATGCAGCAATCCGTACCCTCAATAGCTTCAACCGCCATTATCATTTTATCCTTAATTACAACAGATTGCCCGACATCAAGCTTACCCATTTCTTTTGCAAGCCAAAACCCGTAATTTACATCAGCCATTTGTTCTTCGGTCGGTTTATGTTTGCCTAAAACTCCGGCAGGTATCATCAAATTTTTTATGAATATTGTTTGATCCAAAACTTCAATGCCTATTTTATTTAATTCTTCAACTATCATAAGCATTACTTTATCATCATTTAAGCGTGTTGCCTCTTTAACTAAATCAACCGCACGTTTATCAAACTTATGAAGCTGTAAAAGAACTTTTTTATGTACTTTGCCTAAAAATGTTAATTGTTTTATTTGTTCTTCTTTCAATATTGCTTCAATACGATTGACCTCTCCGGGGTGACAAGAATAAATTTTTGAACAGTATTTTTTTAATTCTCCCACATTATCTTTTGCTAAAGAAATACAGATGACTTCAAAGCCATTCTCTTTTGCATATTGAGCCATTCTTATAGGGAGTATTCCGTCCCCTGCTATTAATCCCTGTTTATTTTCCAGTGTAATCGTCATTATTTCCTCTTTATTTTAATGAATTTATCTTTTCTACATCTTCATCCGATAATATTTTAGCACCACCAAGAATTTTTGAAAATATCATCGTCCTAGCATATTCTTCACACAATTCCAATTTTAAATATGCATCTTTTAAATCTTTACCGCCTGCAATAACGCCATGGTTTTGCATTAATATAACATCGTGTGTTTTAAAATATTTTGCGGTTTCCGCAACTAAATCTTTTGACCCGGGCAGCGCATACTTTGCCAAAGGAATATTGCCAAAGCAAAAAACTATTTCAGGTAAAATCGGGGCATCTAATGCCAAAGCACTTGCCGCAAACGCTGTAAGACATGGAGAATGAAAATGTAAAATCGCATTTATATCCTCTCTTTGGCGATAATATTCAAGATGTAAAAATTTTTCGCTCGAAGGTTTTGCCCCTTCAATTATATTTCCTTCAAAATCAATTACCGAAAAATCATCACCCGTAAGCATACCGTTAGCAGAACCGCTTGATGTAATTACTACATTTTTTTCTGTTCTGACGGATATATTACCGGAAATTCCGGGGGTATAATTTTTTCCTCCGGAAAGTTTTCCGTACTTTATAATCTCATTTTTTATTTCTTCAAACATTAATCAATTCTTTCTCGGTCAGGATCTTCTATATCTATTACCTGTGCATACTGTAATACAGCAGGTTTTGTATTTTTTGAAGATTTTTTGGTAGTTTCTGATTGCGCTGATACAGGTTTTGCAAAAGCTACCTTTCTATCATTACCATCCTGTTCATCAGGAGTTTTGCCCAGACGTTCAGGATTCTTTATTGTCATTTTGTCGTAGTTTATTACGGTACCTTTTGGATCAAATGCCATATTGAAACCAAAATATGTTCTTTGTCTTTGGAAATCGTACCCAAAAATAACTTTTAAATCATCGGGACCTAATGAAACCAAGAATGCATTTTCTTGGAACATTTTTCCGTTTGGTGCATCATCAGACAAATTAACATATCCTGACCAACCGACAGAAATATATTTGTTCAATCTGAAAGCTTCAGTTAAACGTACACTCTGTTTACCGTATCGATATGCATCATATCTTGGCATTGGAGTTTTATCATCATAGCCGGAAATATAATAACTTAAATCCTGCATCCAGTTTTTATATTGAATCTTGAGTCTCGGACCAATTCTCGCAACAAATTGAGTATCTCCGGTTCCATACAAAGCCGCAGAACCTTGTAATACAACACTTGCGTCAATCAATGTACGATTTTTAATATTTTCATACTTATATAATGATTGATTAATTTCCGCCATATATCTGGTTCTTGTTGTTGACATATCGTTCGGCTTTTTAAATTTTTCACCGTTAAAATTACGATCGTCATCCTGCATTAACCCAAAACCGATTCTGTGGCGAAAAGTCAAATCTAACCCTTCTGCTAAAAAGTTTTTATTTCTATGTGATTTGTCGTATACTAACTCTGCCATATATTTTGCCATACGACCGCCTAAAAACCACTCATTTGAATAAGAATTTATGCCGTAATGCAAATATAAATTATCATCAAATTGCTGACGTCCTTTTAAGAAAAATATATCATTTGATGTTCCGTAGCCAAATTCTGTTCTGTTGAACGTATTTACGTACTTCAATAAACCGCCGATACCAAAATCCTTTTTATAATTAACAAATGGAACAATTTTTACAACAGACCCGAACGGACCGCCAAAAGCAAAACCCGGCCCTGCAAACATACCCAATTTACGTCTTGTCCCAAATTCCGGATAATTTGCCTCAAATGAAGTATGCTGTTTATTCGTATACGCTGTTATACTCGGCCATTTTAGAAATTTTCTGTCCTTATGATATGCCCGTATGTTTTTTAATTTAATCATGTCATGATTTCTGCGAGCATCAATATATATAGAACCAATATCAATCCTTAAATTATTACCTTCAGGATTACCAAAGAACAAAGATTCAGCTTCAGGCTCCACAATCATATCTTCAAAACGCGGACCAACCATTCTTGAAGCTATTCGTGAAATTGAAGATTTATCCGAATAAAAAGTACCTTTATCCAGTATTAAAAGACCGTCTTTTTGAATACCTTTTTGCGCTTTCATCTTCATTGCAGAATTACCTGACCAAAGGTTGTCCATTTGCATTGATTCTTCATTCATATTAATTTCAATGTAATCAGATTTCATTGGTTTACCATCTCTGGTTACAACTACATTTCCTATCCCTTTTAAAATATTTGAATCATCATTATACGTCATTGTATCAGCAACAATTTTCGTATTTTGAGGCGGTAAATACAAAACAGGAGAACCTGTAGAGATTATATCACCCGTTTCTTCGTCAAATGATATATTATCAGAATCCAACATGAGTTGTTTTTCGGTTTCTTCTGCATTTATACCGCCTTCTAAAGACAAATCAGCCTTTGGCATGTCAGGCAATGTTGCTGTTTCGATTGTATCTTCCAAATCAGATTTTATCTCGTCCGAAACCGGATTTTCTTCTACGGCTTTATTTTTTACCCAAAACTTCCAACGCGGAACAGTTGAAGATTTTACCTCCTTTTCTCTTGAAGAAACTTCTAAATACTTATTTGTAATTCTTAAACGCATCTGCTTGAAAAACGGCATACTATTCGGGTCAATAGATTTAAATTCCCTGTCATCATTGTATTCATCAGAAGTATCTTCAACATCATGTGCTATATCTTCCAAATGCGATTGGAAAATAAAATCCGCAGGATCAAGAATTTCTGCTTGAGTAAAATCTTGAGCGCTTGAAGCCCCTGCCAAAGATAAAATCATTACTGTCAAAATTAAATGCTTTTTCAATTATTTATTCCTTATATTATTATATGTAACTTAACGGGTTAACAGGTTTTCCGTTTACACGAACCTCAAAGTGACAATGAGGACCGGTGCTATAACCTGTTGAACCTTCTTTCCCTACGGTTTGACCTTTTTTAACGAATTGTCCGTTGCTTACAAGTATTGATGACATGTGGGCATACAGTGTTGTTATAGGCTTGCCGTTTATTACACCATGGTCCAGAATTACGACTTTGCCGTAACCGCCATACCAACCGGAATATATGACTTTACCGTCATTAGAAGCTTTTATTGCTCCGCCGTTTGGTCCGCCAATATCTATACCGGAGTGGAAAATTCTTGTCTTGAATATCGGGTGAATTCTATACCCAAAAGACGATGTTATCGGACCGGAAATCGGACGCATAAAGCCGGTTGATGAAACTTTTATTTGTTGTGCTCCGGATTGGGAGGTTTTCTTGGCTAAACTGGCAATCATATTTTGAATACTTGAAGATTGTCTTGCCAATTCTTCTTCCATCTTTTCGTAATAATTTTTATCCTTATTTAAACGCTCAATCATATTTTTATTTGATTGAATTGAGTTTTGAATAGTCACTCTTTGATAATTTATATCTCTTATGGAAGCTTCTAGCATACGTTTCTGGTTTTCAACCTGTGCCTTCAATCTGGCTATTTCATCCGCTCTTGCCTTTAGCGCTTTCATTCTTTGATAATCTTTTTCAATAACTATTTTTTCAAAATGAACAATATCCAATAACGAATTCACATCTTGAGCCGATAAAATCAATTCAAACATTCCAAATCTCTGATGTTTGAAAACATCACGAATACGTGATTTCATTTCCGCATCAGTACGCCTGAAATCTTCAATTGCAACATTCAAATTGCGTTCCATACTTACTAAATTTGCGGCTAAATTATTATATCTTACAGTGTTTGCCTGCAATTTTTCATGCGCCGCTTCAAGGCGCTGTTGGTTTGCACTTAATTTATTTTTTTCATATCTTAAGCGTAAATCTGCTTGTTTTTTCTTTTGCTGTATTTGATTACGTTTGCGATTTGTTTGATTTAACTGCTGATTTAATGAAGCGGCAGTCGGCGCACCAAAACATGACGGAACATCAGCCGCAAATATTCCTATAAAAATCCAGCATATTAAAATATATATTACAGTATTCTTTATTCGCATATAGTTTTATTTATAAAAATTTTAAACTAATTACCAAACGCTAATAGCGGCATTATCATCGGTATAAACATAAACCCTAAAAAAGTTATTGCAATTATAACAATGATAGCTTTTTGGTGATTTCTGAAAAATTCCATAATTTCTCCCCTTACACACTATAATATCATACTATTAAAATAAACTTTGTGCAACAAAAAATTGTAGGATTATTTTGCGCATTTGATAAAAATATACATTCCACATTTCTTTGACCGCAAAGAAACGTGGAGCAA
>OMVC01000149.1 GCA_900314375.1 uncultured bacterium | reverse complement strand
AGTTCAACTTATGGGCATGCTGAAATAACTACAGGTACCGGAAAGGCTGTATCTGACGGAGTTACTAACAATCTTCGCAAACCAACGGCAATATTTATTCCTGTATAGAATATGTGCCCGGGGGGATTCAAACCCCCGACCTTCGCCTTCGGAGAGCGACGTTCTATTCAACTGAACTACGGACACATAACATGTTTGACTTCGTTATTTAGGCAGAAAATCTAATTTCCGGCTAATATGATAGTAAAATCAGTATCCGCACAAGGATATGAATCCGGTTGATATACGAATTGTTGTGATTTGACTTCAGGTATTTCTTTTTTTAATTTTGCGTAATAATCAACCGTAACATAATCAGAATGTGCTATAAATTGCGAATGTGTAGAGTTTGTTGAGCCTGAGCATATGACTTTTATGCCGTTATTTTCAAGTGCTTTTACTAATTTATTCGCTTCAGCTTTTTTATCAGGGGAGCTCATTATACTTGCACTATAGTGTTCTTTTGCAACGTCTGTTTTTTGTCTGTATATAAGTCTGTCAACAACTTTTTGAGTTTTTTCAGGATCCAAAATCCAGTAGCTAATATATCCATGTTTATTGGGCGCACCCGGAAGCATAGCAATTTCAATATTATCCATATCAAAATGAGTTGCTAACGCTGCATATTGTGTCATTTCGTAAGGAGTCATATCTGTTTTTACATATTTACTCGTTACAGAAACAATTTTTGGAATTTTTATAACTGTTTCAGGTTTTTTCAAGTCTGCCAACAAACCTCTTAAAAACCATTGTTGACGTTTTGTTCTGCCAATATCTCCGTTTGCGTCATGTCTAAAGCGTAAATATTCGACAACATCTTTATCTGTCAAACGGTGTTTACCTTTTTTGAAATTGATATGTAATTTACCTGCATAATCGTCATAATGCATATTCTTTTCAATATAAATATCTACTCCGCCTAAGGCTTTTACCACCTCTTTTACGCCTTCATCGTGGAACATTATGTATCTGTCAATTTTAACACCAAGCGTATCTTCTATAGTTTTTACCGTCATTTTTATGCCGCCAATAGCGTGTGCTGCATTTATTTTTTGTGTTCCCATTCCGTCAGGCAAGTATACTTTACTGTCACGGGGTATTGATATAGCATTAACAGTTTTTGTTTTTGGATCTATATTCATTAATATTATTGTATCTGTACGGGTTCCAACCCACAAATCGGAATCTGCGCCATTAGAATCCACACCAAGCAATAATATATTCTCTCTGCGAGGTCCAAACGGCAAATTAAATTCCGGACCTTGCTTCTTGGCACTGTTATTTTTGGATATTTTTGCAAAAATACTGCCCAAAAATGAATCTTCTCCAAACTTCTCATTTATATAATCTTGTCCGTTAGCAAAAAATAACATTCCGGCTATTATTACAAAAAATGCTATTGCCATAACTGTAAGAATTTTTGCAAATGATGAATTCTTCTTGCGTTTAGAATAACCTATTTCAAAAGGGTTTGCGTATTTCTCTCTGGCGTTTATATTTGGACGCCTACGGGTAGTTCTGTTTCTGTATTGTTTCATAATAATCTATTCTTTTATTTTTAACTTCTATATATAATTTTACACTAAAGAAATAAAAATCGTATACAATAAAAAAACGATATTTACATTTTGCACTATCATGCATGTTTTTTCTTGTTTTTGAGCAATTATTGATGTCGTTGTCATAATCTTTACAAAAATTTACAATATTTTTTTGAAAGAAAATAGGTTATTTTTTTATTTTTTTACCGGAAAAGTTAAATATTTATCATTAATCTTTAGTTTTTTTATCTTAATTTTTGTATTTTTAGAAAAATATTAAAAAATACATCTTTACAAAAACTTTATATTTAGCAAAAAATAAGCAATTTTTATTTTTCTGCGCTTTTAATTAATATGTAATTTGGTTATAATATGAAGGCAAATGTGTGTATAGCTTATAAATTATGATAAGAAACGTTGAATTAGGTAGTATAGATAAGAATAGTAACCCCCGTATAGCAGCAAAGCCTGAGAATAAAAAGCAGGTAGCTTTTACGGGTGTTGGTGAAATGGTTTTGCAGGGGATTCAATTATGCGAAAAGAATCCTATGTTGAACGTTACATTTTTAGATTGCACGACTGCAATATTTCCGCGCACATTTTTTGAAACATTCATAGGCTCAAAGAGAAAAGATGAAAACGGTCAGGAACAAAAGAGAAAATTAAACCTGTTCGGTGGTTTTGAAGCATTCAGACGTGAATCCTCAGGGCTTATAATCAACTGTATTATCCCGAGCTTTATAGTCATCGGTTTGGCTAAATTGTTGAACCGTCCTATCATGGGTAATTTTAACAAGTCAAATTTGACCAGATCATGGGCAAACGGTGAAGCTATAGATAAAATCAAAAAATATTTTGAAGCTTC
>OMVC01000009.1 GCA_900314375.1 uncultured bacterium | reverse complement strand
ATTAATGAAAAGGGGAAATATGGCAATGAGAACAAAAGCAGAGGAAAACGCCAAGAAACAACTGACGGAAGCTACAACAAAATCGGACGCAAAAAAAACGGTATCAATTGAACAAAACGATTATAATGCAGGTGTAAAAAAAATACATAGAAAAAAAGGGCTTTTGGCAGCAAGTTTGAAATGTTTTAAAGAAATTTTTAATCTTGATAATAATTTGACAGAAAAGACACATATTGGCGATGAAACTTATGTCGCAAGGAATTACGGATAGCATACTTTTTAATTATTTTTTCGCTATAAACATCAAGCAATTAATACAAATTCAAAATTGCTTGATGTTTTATTTATACATTTTTACAAATTAGTTTTTACATTCCCTAACCATAAACTAACAATTAAGTTTTATCATTCATGTTAGAATAGATTTGTTTAAGAAGGAAAAACATATAATAAACAAAACTGCGATTATACATTTAGCTCAAAAAATTTATATAGAGCTTTGTTAAAACCGTATGTACTAATTGTGAAGTATGCCAATATTGTTGAAGGGATAAAATTTGTTTAAATATATAAAATACACAATTACTATTTTACTGATGCTTGGGATTTTAAATTTTAATAATACTGTTTCAGCAGCAGCATCAAGTTTAAAATCCGGAGTCACAAAACAACAAAAAAATAATGAAGATGATAAAAAATTTGAATTATACCATTTTTGGGAAAATTATACGGATGATTATTTATCATCGTATGTCTTGGAAGCATTAGAAAAAAATCCGTCCCTAAAAATCGCTAATGACAGATTGCGGCAATCTCAAGCTTTATTAGGAACTATTAATGCTCAAAGATTACCGCATATTGGGGTTAATCCAAGTGTTTATCCGTACAGATCTTTATCAGGAAAAAATTATAGTTCATACAATGATATATCCATGCCTTTATTTTTTAATTGGGAAATTGATATATTCGGTAAACTTTCTGACAAAGTACAATCAGGCAGATACGACGTTAAAATAGCTAAAGAAAACGTTAATATTCAAAAATTGTCTCTATCTTCCGAAGTTTGTGCTATGTATTTTAATATTATTCTTACAAATGAACTGATAGAAAATGAGGAAGAAATTCTTAAAAATCTTGAAGAAGTTCTTAAACTAAAAAAACAACTCTACGAAGGCGGAATTATAAAATATGATGATTTGTACATTACAGAGTATGAAAAAATAAATACCCAAGATGAATTAAATTCGTTATATAAACAAAGAGATATCTTGTCACATGCGTTTTCATTTTTAAGAGCAGCTGCTCCAAAAGAAAAAATTACTCATAGAACAATGGATGAAACAGTTCTTCCTTTTTTACCTGATGCAGAAATTAATTCGGATTTAATATTCAACAGACCTGATGTTATACAGGCAGAATACGCCATTAAAAAAGCAGCTTTTGATGTTAAAGTCGCACAGAAAATGTTTCTTCCTTCTTTTAATTTGAATGAAATTGTCGGATTTGAGAGTTTTAGAGCAGGAAGATTATTCAATTGGGAAAGTGTTGTATATCAGCTTGGGGCAGGAATGTTGCTTGATTTATACTCAGGAGGATATAAAAAGCACTTCCTAAAATATAATAAAGAGCTTGCTATGGAGACATTACATAAATACGATTACACAATTCTTGATGCGGTAAGAGAAACAGAAGATTGCCTGTCAAGTTATAAGACAGATTATAAAGCATTCGTTGATTTCAAAGCAATGATGGGAAATTCTCAGCATTATTACGATGTTGCACATACAAGATATCTTTCAGGGGTCGGAAACAGAATTGATGAACTTGATGCAAGACGACAATATTTGATAAATGAAAATACTGCAAATAGAGCAAAAGCCGCTTCATTAGTGGATACAGTGAGTTTATATAAAGCATTAGGGAGTAGAATTCATGAGTAAATTTATAAAAGCAGCTTTAAAATATTATTATACCGTATTTGTATTTGCCCTTTTTATTTTGATTTTGGGTCTGGTTGCAATATTTTTTACTCCTACGGATATTTTCCCTGAAATAAATACACCCGCTGTTGTTGCAGTATGGAACTATAACGGAATGCCTGCTAAAGATGTAGAAAATCGTATAGTTTCTATAGCTGAACGTGCGTATTCTGCTAATATGAACGATGTTGAGCATATTGAATCACAATCATTATACGGGGTTGGGGTAATAAAAGTATTTTTACACCCCGGAGCTGATGTTAATACCGCAATAACACAATTAAGTTCGGCATCACAAGTTGCACTAAATAATATGCCGCTTGGCATTAGACCACCACAAGTTATAAAATATACTCCTACAACCATTCCTGTATTGCAGGTAGTTGTATCTTCAAAAAAAATACCCCTGTTAGATGTGTCCGATTTAGCTCAAAATATAATAAAAGTGCAAATGTCAAAAGTGGAAGGTTCTCAAATCCCATTACCTATGGGCGGTTTATCCCGTCAAATAATGGTTGACCTTGATATGCAAAAGATGGAGGCACGAGCTCTAACGCCTTTAGCTATAACCGATACTCTTGCGGAACAAAATGTCATATTACCGTCAGGAAATGCGAAAATAGGCGGTTTTGATTATTATATTACATTAAATAATGCAACAAAAACAATTGATGAAATGAACATGTTCCCTATTAAATCAAAAGACGGAGAAACAGTTTATTTACGTGATATTGCGTATATTCATAACGGAAATGCCGTTCAGGAAAATGTTGTCCGCCATGACGGAGTGGCAGGCAGCTTGATGACGGTTTATAAAGCAGGAAAAACCTCAACTATTAAAGTTGTTGACGGGTGCAAAAAAATAATTCCTGTAATAAAAAAAATGGTTCCTTCAGGAATTCAAATGCACGAATTATTTGACCAATCCATATTTGTTAAAAGTTCGATAAACAGCGTTATTTTTGAAGGAACACTCGCTGCTATACTGACAGCATTAATGATTTTGCTGTTTTTAGGCAGTAAACGCTCTACTTTTATTGTTGCGGTTTCAATTCCTTTGTCAATACTATTTGCAATAATTTGTTTGTCATTAAACGGACAAACTTTAAATATTATGACTCTTAGCGGTATGGCTCTGGCTATCGGCATGCTTGTTGATAATGCGACCGTTGTGCTTGAAAATATTCTGAGAAATAAGGAAATTTACAAAAACAGAATGAATTTACAGGACATTATCTGTAAATCAGCTTCTGAAGTTGCTGTACCTACGCTTATTTCGACGTTGTCTATATGTATGGTTTTTGCACCGATATTTTTGATGAAAAGTGCTACCAAATTCTTATTTGCGCCGATGGCATTATCGGTAATATGCGCAATGATTGGCTCTTACTTATTATCTAATACTATTGTTCCTGTTATGGTTGATAAGTTGCTAAAGAAAACAGAAGTGCTTAAACCTGATACATTATTATATAATTTACACGAAACAGTAAACAAAAATTTTGCGAAATTAAGAAGGGTATATAAGCAGTTTTTGGTAAAACAAGTTATGAGAAATCCTAAAAAGACACTGCAATTTTCTGTGCTTGTCATAGCAATTTCCTTTTGTTTGCTACCATTTATCGGAGAAAATTTCTTCCCTAATGTAGATGCGGGCCAAATCAGGCTTCATGTATATGCACAACACGGAACAAGAATTGAAGATACGGCAAGAGCTTTTTCTGATATAGAAAAAACGATTAAAACAGTTATTCCTGAAAAAGAAATTGACACAATGCTTGATAATATCGGAATTCCTGTAAGTATGTTGAATCTTGCATTTATGGATAATTCGCAGTTGGGAATGGGTGATGGTGAAATTTTAATTTCCCTGAAGAAACACCACAAACCAACACAAAAATATATTAAAAAACTACGCAAAGTTTTAAATGAAAAATATCCAAATATGACATTTTTCTTCCAAAGTGCGGATATGGTCGGGAAAATTCTTAATTTCGGACTTGCTTCGCCAATTGATGTTCAAATACAAGGTGAAGATACAAAAGGGAACTACGCGCTTGCACTAAATATGCTTGAAGATATTAAAAAGGTAAAAGGGGTCGCAGATGCTCATGTTCATCAAATTACCGATTATCCGGAAATAAAACTTGAAGTTGATAAGGTAAAAGCTGCGAATATGGGATTAACACAAGCGGATGTTGCAAAAAACATGATTATTGCACTTTCATCAAGTGCGCAGGCAATGCCTGCATATTGGGTTGACCCTGAAAACGGTGTTAACTATCTCCTTGCATTACAAGTACCGCCATATTGGATAAATTCTGTCAGCGACGTAATGGATGTACCGCTTGCATTTAACGGCAATAAGCCGATTCGTCTGTCTAATGTTGCAAATATACATGAAAGTACAGCTCCAAGTGTTGTAAATCATTACGATATTATGCCTGTTTACGATATTTTAATAAATATTCAAGATAGAGATTTAGATTCAGTGGCTGATGATATTCATAAGATTGTTAAAAAATATGAAAAACAAGCGCCAAACGGAACATTTATCAATATTTTAGGACAGGCTAATGCTATGAAAACAGCATTTACCTCATTACTGTCAGGGTTATTACTTGCGCTAATTTTGGTATATCTTTTAATCGTCACAAATTTCCAATCTTGGAGAAACCCGTTTATTATAATTACCCCGGTACCGATTGCTTTGGCGGGTATATTGTGGATGCTATATGCAACTGATACAACTTTTAGCATACAGGTTATGATGGGTTCTATTATGACTATCGGGGTATCTTGTTCAAATTCTATTTTAGTTGTTTCGTTTGCAACAGATAAAATGAAAAAGGGTTTTAATTCTGTCAGGGCAGCTGTTGATGCAGGATTTACAAGAATAAGACCGGTTATAATGACAGCTTTTGCTATGATTTTGGGGATGTTACCAATGTCTTTGGGATTAGGAGAAGGAGGAGAACAAAATGCTCCAATCGGCAGAACGGTAATCGGAGGATTACTCTTTGCCACTTTTGCCACTCTGGTAATTGTACCTATGCTATTTGCAATTATGAATAAAAATAAAAAATACAGTGAGGAATATGGATTATGATAAATGACATATTGGGAAAAATTAAAAAGCATAAAGTAAAATCAAGTGTTATAGGAATATTTGTTTTTATGTTTTTAGCCGGTTTTATACCGAAAGTTACAAGAGATATTATTGCGTGGAACAATGCTAAAAGCTATGAATACGTTGCACTTTATGAAAACCCGAAAATAGAAAGCGGCGACTCAACTCTTGAGCTTAGCGGGGAATTAAAACCATATTTACATACTGAAATATTTTCGAGAATAAACGGGATAATCAAAAAGCGTTATGTAGAATTGGGAGATAAAGTTGTCCAAGGACAGCTGCTGGCTACTATAGATTCTCCAGATTTGGATGAAGAAGGTCAAAGTGCAAATGCGACTTTAATAACGGCACAAAAAAGATTGCTTGAAGCAGAGTATCAATATAATTTTAGTAAACAGAGCTATGACAGGTATAAACAATCGTCAGATGGCGGGGCTATTTCAAAACAGGAACTTGATGCAAAATATAACGAATTTAAAACTGCTGAAATGAATTATCAAGCAGCTAAAGCTGAAGTTAAAAGAGCAGAGGCAATGAAAAACAGAATTCAGGCGCTTATGGATTATAAAAATGTTCGCGCACCGTTTAGCGGAGTTATAAGCAAATATAATGTTGATGTTGGTGCAAATGTTGTTGCCGGAGGAAGCAGTACAAGTACAAGTTTGTTTGAAATTCAACAAATTGACAAATTCAGAGTAAGCTTAAATATTCCGCAGAATTATATTCCTTATGTAAAGCTCGGAATGGCTGTGGATTTATATACTCCGAACAATCCTAAAAACAAATTTAAAGGGATAATTACTCAAAATTCTCAGAACTTAGATCCTGTTTCCAGAACAATGGAAGTTGTAGCTATCATAAATAATGATGATAAGTCCGCTTTATACCCAGGTTTATATGTCAAATCAGATATTAATATCAATGGAGAAGAACAAATTATAACAGTTAATCCTGCATGTTTAACAACATTAAATACCGGAAGATATGTAATAACATTAAATAAAGCCGGCAAAATTCATTTCCAAAAAGTTCTTACAGGTCGCGATTTTGGCGATAAGGTTGAAATTTTGGAAGGGCTTAAAGGAAATGAAAAGCTTATAATAAATATAACAGACGACCTAAAAGACGGACAAACAGTAAAATGGAGAAAAAATGAAGCTTTAACTCAAAGCTAGTATTTTAAAAATTTTCGAAACGCTTAATCCCTAACTTTAAACTAACAATTGAGTTTTAAGATTTTTATAATAGTAGAATTACATAAGAATTGGATAAAAAAATGATTGATAGAACCGCAATAATACATCCCTCTGCCCAAATTGCCAATAATGTTTCAATAGGCCCATACGTAATTATAGGTGAAAATGTAGAGATTGATGAAGGATCTAAAATTATTGCAAATTGTTATATAGAACATGCAAAAATCGGTAAAAGATGCACCATTTCCCCATTTTCAACAATCGGTTCCGCCCCGCAGGATTTAAGTTATAACGGAGAAAAAACAAATGTTATAATTGGGGATGATACAATAATAAAAGAGAATGTAACAATTCACAGAGCTTCATCATCAGGAGATTTTACAACGCGCATCGGAAACAAATGTCTTTTAATGGTAGGCTCTCATGTTGCACATAATTGCGTGTTAGAAGATGAAGTTATAATGGCAAATTTGGCTACAATAGGCGGTCATGTCCATGTAGGGTTTGGGGCATTTTTGGGAGGTATGACTGTTTTCCACCAAAATATAAGAATTGGTGATATGGTAATTGTAAGCGGTTTTGCCGCTTCAAGACAAGATCTTTTGCCATATACAAAATACGACGGAAGGCTTGCACACCCTGTCGGAATTAATGTTATAGCGCTTAAAAGACGTGGTATCGAACAGGCTACAAGATCCGAAATAAATTCTGCTTACAAATTGCTTGTTTCTGAAGAATATAATACAAGTCAAGCCATAGAAAAAATCCGAGAGGAAATTTCTTCAAATAATAAATATGTAGAAAAAATGGTTCAATTTATAAAAGATTCTAAAAGGGGAGTGTGTTTAAGAACCGATCGTGATTAATATGAAAAAAATAATATCATTATTAATATTTTTACTAATTATAAATACAAATACAGTTGCTTATTGTGAGGAATTACCACAAGAAGACAATTCAAATATTTCGGTCGTTGATATTAAACCAAATGTATTTTCACCTAAAACCGAGCGCGAAATAAAAGCTCATATTACAAATATTTATGGTGAAGAAAATTTGGAAGATATTTATGACAAAATGTCTGAAATTGCGCAAAAAGCAACCAATAATCGTTCATTAGGTTTAAAACGTGATGATTTTAAACGCAATTCCGATTGGTATAAAGATGAAATTATATACATGTTCTATGTGGACCAATTCGGGACTGTTACTGATGGCAAGCCAAATAAGTTTAAAGATACAGAAAATATGCTGGAGTATTTAAAAGATTTAGGGGTAACGACTCTTTATATGCTTCCTTTTGCGGATTCTCCCATGGAAGATTCGGGATTTGATGTAAAAAATCCTACAGATGTAAGAAAAGATTTAGGCGGGAGAGAACAATTTGAATCCTTTATTAAAAAAGCAAAGGAACAAGGCTTTAAAATTAAAGCTGATTTGGTATTAAATCATTTTTCGGAACAACATGAGTGGTTTCAGGATATTTTAAACGGGGATGAAAGTAAAATAAATTATTTTATAGCAACAGAAACAATGCCCGAATACAAAAAATATGTTGATGAAAAATTAGGTCATATTGTAGAATACAAAGAAGATGACGGAAGTGTATCAAAACGAAGACTTATTTTCCCTGAAATATCTGAAAATCATTACAGAAAAGTTCAGGTGAACGGAAAGGATTATTATTTCTATCATACATTTTACCCTTTTCAACTTGATATAAATTGGCAAAATCCTGAAGTTCTGTATTACAATCTTGAAACTTTAAACTATTGGGCAAATTTAGGGGTTGATATTTTCAGGCTTGATGCAATTCCGTATTTAATAAAAGAAAAAGGGACTAATGCTGAAAATTTAGATAAAACTCATGAAGTTATAAAACTTTTAAGTGTTTATCTTCAAGCTGTAGCCCCAAGAACTGTTATGCAGGCAGAAGCCTGCCAGCTGCCGAAAGATGTTATTCCATATTTTGGAACTGAACGCAAAAATACAGTTTTAGTTAATAATCGTGAAAAAGATTTAAAAAGAACTGATGAAGTTCAAATTGCGTATAACTTTCCTGAAATGCCGGCACTTTGGGCAACATTTATTACGGAAGACAACTCGTATTTTAAGAATTCTGTGGTAAATTTACCAAAAATTCCTGATTCAGCAAGCTGGGCGACATTTTTAAGAGTTCACGATGAACTTACGCTTGAGATGGTAACGCCGGAATTGCGAAATCTTATATATGATTCTCTTGCACCAAAAGGTGCGCCGTTTAGAAAAGGGTACGGGGTATCAGGCAGAATGGCAAATTTCTTAAATGAAGATTATCAACATATAAATATGGCTTTTTCAGTTCTATTGTCGCTTCCCGGAATTCCGATAATATATTACGGGGATGAAATCGGTGCAAAAAATAATTATAAAAACGCTCAGAAAAATGCACTAATAAGAAAAAAATTAAGCAAAGTAAAACTCTTATCATTTTTTGACAGTCGTGATATAAACAGAGGTTTACTCACAAAAGATGTATTTTATAATGCAAGTAAAGAAAACAAAAGCTATAGCGGAAAGATTTATCATAATGTACAAAACATGATAAACTTGCGCAAAAATATTCCTGCTCTTTCTAGGGGAAATTTAACAGTATTAGATACGGATAGACATATTCTTGCATATATCAGAAGTTATAAGGGTGAAAAATATCTGATAGTTAACAATCTTTCTGACAAAAAATGTGTAGCAGAAGTGGAGTTACCAAAAGATATAATTTTAAAAGGTTTAAAAAATCAACAAACAGTAACATTAACCAATATTCTTAACGGTCAGGAATTTAAGTTAAAGTTGTCCTTAAAAAATAACAAGACAAGATTATTGATGTATTCACACTCATTTGTATGGTTAAAATTACCGTAATGGGGGAAATTATGGAAACAGGGAAAAAGAAACAATTTTTAAATTATATAAATGTATTTAGAGGTTTAGCGATTTTGCTTATTATTATGGGGCATACTATGCAGTTTGGAGCGAATGCATCGCTTCCGCATATAATAAATACAGAAATAGTTTGCGGCGGAACAGCTCTTTTCATATTTATTTCAGGTTTTTTGTTTCAACATTTGTCTTACAAATTCGAATACAAAAACTATATGAAGAAAAAATGGACAAATGTTATTATGCCTTATTTAATAACATCAATTCCCGGATTAATTTTCTGTTTTACAATGCCAATTGCATATAAAAATACTTTTTATGATATCCCTTTATTATTACAAATCCCAATGCATTTGGCAGTGGGCAGAGTGCATAATATTCCTGCTTGGTTTATTCCGATGATTGTAATTTTCTTTATATTTTCTTGGTTATTACTAAAACTGGAGAAAAAAGGCATTTTATATAAACTGCTTCCTCTATTGTTTTTAGTAACAATATTTCTTCCGAGAATCAGTCCTGAATATTCTGATTTGATAAATTTAAGTTACCCCGGCAGATACTTAGCCTATGTAAATTATATATTAATGGGCTTTGTTCACTTTTTGTCTTTATATATTTTCGGAATGTTTTGTTCCGCTAATAAAAGTATTATTGATAAATTTTATGATAAAAGATTTTTATTATGGGTAGGAATGTTAATTACAAGCGGATTAAATATTTATTTAACATATAAATTTAATTGGTGTAATTATACAATTTCCAAAACATTTTTAACAATGCTTTTACTCGGTTATTTGAAACACTATGATGAATTTATTTTATCTCACAATAAAACAAACAAAACGCTTGATTTTATTGCAAAATACAGTTTTGGCTTATTCTTTATTCACTGGTACTGGTTTTTTATATATAATAAGGTATTTAATATATCCGGTGTAATAATCTCCGAAAATATTGCGTGTATAATTTTTTGTGTAGCAATTCGTTTTGTAGTTGTAGCCGCATTATCAACTTTAACACTATTTGTTATAAAATCTTTGCTGCTTAAAATAAATAAGAATATTAATACAAGGATGTTTACAGGAGTCTAGGTTGTTTTAATATTTTCGACGTAATAATTTTCTTTAAATGCCTTTATTTCATTTGAGTTTGTATCTTGCTTTAATTTATTTTTCAATTCGTGCTTTGGAATAGTAACGCCTTGCGAATGAATAATATTAGAAGCAATATTAGAGCAATGATCTGAAATTCTTTCCAGATTTGTTAATATATCAACAAAATAAAAACTTCTTCTAAT
>OMVC01000008.1 GCA_900314375.1 uncultured bacterium | reverse complement strand
GTTATTTTTCGATAAAAACGGGAATATATATAATAGGAGGAAACATGGATACAGCTTCAAATCAATGGACCTATAACAATTTAGAATACACACTGCACTATGCGATTAACAATTGCAAAATAGAAAATATTAAACATAAATTAAGCGAATTCTCTGAAAACATTACCAAATCTGAAAGTGCAAAATATTTGAGTGAATATAATAAAAACGATATCATGTTTTAAATAAATATCTTTAAATCGATACTATAATGTAATATTTTTTAAACTTATAAAAAATATTGCATTTTCGTGCTATTATTATACTGTTATAGTAAAGGACAATAATATAAATGAGTTTAACAGTATATTTAGGGATAGATGTCGGTTCTGTAACAACCAAACTAGCGCTTGTTGATCAAACAGGCAAATATGTTGACAGTGTAATGTTAAAAACTGCAGGTACACCTGTTAACGCGGTGCAAACAGGACTACAAAAATTATATAATCAAAAACTTACAGATTATGAAGTGGCAGGCGTCGGCACAACAGGTTCAGGGCGGGCTCTGGCAGGTTCACTGGTCGGTGCTGATGTTGTAAAAAATGAAATTACAGCCCACGCAGTAGCAGCAAGCATCATTGTGCCTGGGGTTCAAACAATACTTGAAATCGGCGGACAAGACAGTAAAATTATAATTATGCGTGACGGGATTGTTACGGATTTTGCGATGAACACTGTCTGTGCAGCCGGTACAGGAAGCTTTTTAGACCATCAAGCACAAAGACTTAATGTTCCGATAGAAGAATTCGGACCTACAGCATTAAAGTCTACTAATCCTGCAAGAATTGCAGGTCGTTGCGGAGTTTTCGCGGAAAGTGATTTAATCCATAAGCAACAACTGGGATATCCTGTTGAAGATTTGTTATATGGTTTATGTCAGGCTCTTGTAAGAAATTATTTAAGTAATTTGGCACTGGGCAAAGAATTACTGCCTGTATTCTCTTTCCAAGGCGGTGTTGCAAGCAATACCGGTATGGTAAAGGCTTTTGAAGAAGCTCTTAATGCTCAGGTTGTTGTTCCGGAACATCATCAAACAATGGGAGCAATAGGTGCAGCTATGCTTGCTATGGAAAATCATCAATATACTCAAAGCCAAACCAAATTTAAAGGTTGGAATGTTGCTGATATGCATTTTTCATCCATTACATGCGCTTGTAACGGTTGTTCAAACAATTGTGAAGTCATAACTATTGTTGAAGGCGTAGATGAAGTACAACATGTGGAAAAAATAAAAGACGTCAAAGGTAACATCATTGCCCGCTGGGGCGGAACTTGCGGACGTTGGGATATAGGATAAGCTTATGCAAAATTTTGGGGGTAATCCTTCAAACAGAACATCTATTCTTTCCGAATTATCAAACGGTAATGCGGAATTAGGAGAAGCGTTTGCGATTATATTAAATGATATGGTCGGACAAACAGGAATTACAAACCCAAAATCAGAACCCTTTGATATTACATCTAAATCATGGCGAACACTTGCACAAAAACCGGATAAAACCCCTGATGAAATAAAAAAACTGGATGAAGGCTTGTTATCTTCGGTTAGAGAACTTGCCGAATCATATTTACTTTTTATTGCAAGACAAACTCGCAACCTTACAGGCAAAATTGATTACGCACAATATGAAGCTTATCTTTTAAAATACCGCTTTGGAAGGTATCAAGCAGAAAATAAACCTGAATACTTGACCAAAGTAAAAATTCAAATAAGACACGCTTTTGATAAGATTTCATCTTGCTCAATTGCAGGAAATGATAATCTGATAGATAAAAATGATATGGCAGCATATATTTATGCCTTGACAATGAAATCCAAACAAAATCAAGCAAACCAATTTGCCGGTTTTGAAATTGACGGATTTATATCCCCTGAAAACTATGCCGTATGCGAACATAACTTATTTGAAGAAGGAGAAAATTTATTTTCCGTAAAATTAAGAACAGCAAATAAAATATTAAATAATAAATTATAGGAGAAAATTTATGAAAAAAATTCTTATTTCATTATGTTTTATACTGTTATCAGCAAACGGAGTATTCGCTTTTGAAGATATACAAATTGTCGAACCCGTAAACAAGTCTGAAACAACAGAGACAAAAACTGTTGAAGTACCTGATGTAAAATTTGATTGGCTTGATTTAACCAAAGAACAAAGAATAAATGTTTTAAATGATTTCGGAACTTTAATTTTCAATGATGATTCAAAAATTCACTTAACAAAATCCGAATTCAATTCTAAACTTTCCAAATATAAAAAAGATAAAAACTTCAAACATCATTATATGTTAACAAACAACGGAGTAACTGAAGACGAAGATGCAAAATACAATCCGTTTTACTACAAAAAAGATACACTGGTTATTTATGCAATCCAATATAAAAATGATATTCACAATTCATTATATTACACTCCTTACGGGAAATTATATTATGTTGATATAACATCGGATAATTATCCGAATTATCCGTACTATTCAATGCAATATAACAGAAAAGGTGTATTAAAAAGTGCAATATATTTTGTATCCCCTGATATTCAATATATGTTCAACGGAGAACAAGAATTTGTCGGAGTTTGGTATAAAGACAAATTATACGATATCGACGGTAAGCAAGTTTCAACACGCGAAAATTGGTAGTTTTTGTCTACATAATTGCGAATAGCAATATTATGCAATTCTATCAAATTTAATTCCTGCATTTTTAAGATTATTTTCAAATAAACTTGAAGTGCAGGAATTTATATTGACCAATATTCCTGATTGAGTATTCAAAATAGGATTCGTTTCGTACGGATTATTATTCAGATTGATACCATATCTGCCTGCCATATATCCAATATTCATATAATCATTGTTATTTAACGATTGATTATTTGTATTTATCAAATATGTAAATCTTGTTGTATTTATCATAAAACTCCTTATTATTTAACTTCTTTTTGATATGCCCAGGCAGAATGATTGTGAATACTTTCAAAAGCTTCGCAATCCACTTCAAATTCGGTTATCTTCGGTTCTTTACGAAGTTTTATAACAACTTCTCTTAAAACATCTTCGACAAATCTCGGATTTTCCCAAGCATGTTCTGTTACGTATTTTTCGTCTTGGCGCTTTAATATCGAATACAAAGGACAGGATGCGCAGGATTCAATCAATTCAATCAAATCTTCTATCCAAATATGCTCTGTTTCAGGATAAGATATTTTTACTGAAACTATTGCTCTTTGATTATGCGCACCATAATCGGAAATTTCTTTCGAACAAGGGCAAAGTGTAGTTACAGGAACTTTAACTCCAAGAATAAATTTATACTCCCCGTTTTCAATTTTTCCTCTAAATGAGCACTCATAACACATTGGGGCAGAAAGCTTTGTAACAGGAGCTTTTTTACTTATAAAATATTTAAACTTAAATTCCAAAATCCCGCTTTGAGCGTGGAGTTTTTTTATAATTTTTTCAAGACAACCTTTTATATCAACACCTAAAAGGTTTTTATGCTCCCATTCGTTCAAAACCTCTACAAATCTGCTCATGTGAGTTCCTTTGTAATTTCTCGGCAAAGAAACCGCAGCTTTTACTTTAGCGGAAACTATCTGATCTGTATTATTTTTACGCTGAATTGTCAAAGGTAAATCAATATCTTTAATCCCAACCCTTTGTATATCAACATTTCTTGTATCTTGAGTATTTTGAACGTCTTTCATTTTACTTCCCCGTTTTTAATATTTTATAAAAAACAACTTTACACGGCAAGTAAATTAAATTATCAATTTATTACCAAAATATATTGAAATATTTTCTTTTTGATGAATTTGAAGTATAATCAAATTGTAGGTTACAACAAATTTTAATAAAGAAACGGAATACAATGAAAAGATTATTTGCAATATTTTTAACTTTTACTATGTTAAGTGTCAATTCCTGTTTAGCATACAGTGAATTGTATTATGTTAAAAACACAAATGTTGCTGCGTGGGATTATACAATAAAAAGTGCATTTGCAGACCAAAATTATACAATTACAAAAGAGAACCCTTATTATGGGACTTCACAATATTATGCCAATGATTACGCTATTGTAATAATGCAGCAAAACGGTAACAACGTATTGTATTACTACAATTCAAATGACAATAAAAAAATCAACAAAACAATACTAAAACAAATAAAGCGAAACAATATTGATTACGAACGAGCTTTAGACAGCAATACAATGAGCGTATACGATAAAATTGCACAAAAAATGATATCATCAGGCGGCGCAACTACAGGGAATTATACATTCAGTGATTACGAACCGCCTTCATCATATTCAAACAATTATTCATCAAATACCAATAATCAAACCGTACAGCAATCAAACACTTTAAAAGGTTATGTTGCGCGGGTTGAAAGCGGAACAAAATTAAATGCATATCTTCAAGGGGCAATCAATACATCAACTGCAGTTGAAGGCGACCGCATTATTGCCGTATTAACTCAAGATTTAAAATGCAACGGCGCAACAGTGGCTCCTCAAGGAAGTCTTTTATACGGTATTCTGACAAAAGCACGCCATGCACAATACGGTTCAAGGAACGGCAGAGTTACTATTGATTTCAATCAAATAGTAACGCCTGACGGAAAAACTTATAATATTTCAACGGAAAAAATTGATTTTTCTGTAACAAATGACGGCAAAATCGGGGAAGTTGCAACAAATGCAGTGGTAGGAGCTGCGGTAGGTGCATTGGCAGGATTGCTTATCGGCGCATTATCTTCAAAAAGCATAGGTCCTGCTACAGCTATCGGCGCAGGTATCGGTGCCGGCGGTGCACTTTTAACAGGAGCTGCCGAAAAAGGGGTAGACGCTGAAATCCCGTCTTTTACCGAGCTTGAAGTAACATTAACAAAACCGTTTAACGCAACAATATATTAGGAAAAACAAATGAACAAAAGATTAATCACTGTAGGTCTTTTCATATTAGCAATAGCAATAGTAATAAAACTTCTTATTGTTGGCGTAAGCAATATTGAAATTGATGATTTTCACAAATCCTCAATAGTTTTTGTCATAGATTCAACAAATCAGGAAAAATTACCTGAAGAAATAAAATACATAAAATCTTTATGCGCAATATTAGACCCTGAAGATTCTGTTAAAATAATCAAAGTTGCGCAAAGTGCGTACCTGATTTTTGAGGGTTCTCCGGGAGACTCTTCAGGTATTACAAAAGCTGTTGAAAATTTTTCCAAAGATGATGGCAATTCGCAAGGGGTTGCATACAATGAAGGTATAAAAAAAGCTTTTTCAAACAGTTTGTCAATGGCAAAAGACGGTTATAATACTTCTATTGTTGTTTTAGGAGAATTAGAAAGTAAATCAAATGAACAACTCGGAATAAATTGGGATACTTTACCAAAAAATATCCAGAAAGTTCAAAAATATACACCTGAACTTGCTATGATGTTTGTATTTGCACAACCTGAAAAATTAGATTTGGTAAAAACAAAATTAAATCCGATTTTGGGCGAAAAAAAGCTTATCGTAGCAAACGAAGCCAACATTGACAAAGCAAACAGAAGATTTTTAGATGCAATAGGACGATAAAAAGGAGTAAATAAAATGCCTTTTTCAATAATAACGAAAACCAACGAAAGAACTTTTGAAAATAAAAATACAATCCATATCGGTACTCGAAGCGGTGTTGATATGGAAATAAATTTCGGGTTTGAATTTCTTTTAACAATACAATACAACCCCGAAACAAATAAGTGCATTTTGTTGAATCATACAAACAGTCCGAAATTTTTATTTAAAGGACAACCATTGCCTCAAAGACTTGAAATAGAAAAAGTTTGCAAGATTATGGTTGAAGGAACAGACGAATTTATAACAATAAAACATACCGAACCGATTGTGTCAACAACTCCTTCACAACCGCAACTTCAACAAATTCAACCGCGAGTTATGAAACAAACAGCAACAACACAAAATAATACAGCTTACGTTGAACAACGAAAAACCGAACTTGAAGCTTCAAGAATAAAAATTGTTAAAGAAATCGGATACAAAATAAACGAGTTAAGACACAAACTTTCAATAAATTCAAAAAGCGGAATTATCTTACATATTATATTATTCTTTGCATCAATGATATGTGCATTCGGAGTTTCAAACTATTTAAGCGGTCTGCAATTATCAGAAATAGAAAATGTTATCCAAATTCCGACAAATACAAAACTATTGTTGGTTTACACTTTAATTGTTTACGGAATGGGAATTTTGCTAAAACAAGGAATATTTTTATATTTTCAAAATAATACACAAGGCGGAGAGAATACAAAAGTTTCCCGCGCAGTTGAAAAATTTATGATAGTTTGGGCATCATTATTTTATTTTGCAATATATATAATAAACGTATTGTACTATATAAGTGCCAAAATGCCTGTTTTTGCAATTTGTATGTCCTTATTTTTTACAGGTACCGCAGCAGCATTGGCAATCGGATGCGGATTTTTTAAACACTTAAATGTTGTAACCCGCCATGAACTTGACAAATACGAATATAGAGAAGACTTTGAACGGGTAATAAAAGAATATCAACGTTGGATAGAAAAATCTATTAATAATTTACAAGATACAAAAATTAACGCGATTAAAGATAAATTATTCAATCTGCAAATCAAATCATACGGTGAAATTATTCTTGGTATAATAACCGCACCGTTTTTGGCTTTCGGAGTTTCAAACACTTTAGCAATGTGTTTTCCTGAAGCAGCAGGCTGGATAAGAATTTCAGGATTAAGATTCAGTCCGATATTTTTAGTATTAGCCACATTCTTAATTATTTTTGCATTTTTCTCTTTTGTAAACGGATTTACATCAAAGAAAAAAGTTCGCGCATCGGATGTTATAAGATATGACGGATATAGCGATTATATCCATCACGGAGTAAATATATACGGACTTGAAGGCATCAAAAAAATTGATGCTGATATGCGCCACTCCTTCATTATAGGAATATGCATAATTTTTATTGAATTTTCAATGAATGTTTCATATTTTACTCAAGAAATCGGCGGAAATCTTAACGGACTTTTATTAAGTGCAACCGCGGCACTGGTTCCCACAGCACTATTGATAGCGGAAACATTTATGCTAAGTCAAACAAAATTTGAAACTTTTGCACTTGAAGAATTGATAGCAAAACTAGACAGGTAAATATGGGTTACAAAACAATCTTTCAAATATTGCTAATTTTGGCAATCATATCAACAATTTGTATATGCATTATGAAACCGAAAATGCATAATTCTGTTATGATTTATAATTCGGATTATAAAATTGTAACCAACCAAAACGTAAAAGTTGCAGACAAAGATATCCCTATATTGGTTCAAAATTCCAATATTCAAAATTCACAAAATGTTGAAGTGGCAAACCAAGATATGAATTTATCTTCAAACAACCAAAATATTGTGGTACAAGATGTTAATATGAATTCAACCCAAACAAGGCTACAAAATGCGGTAAACAGAGGAACATCACTTCCTGTTACCCCGATAAACATTGCGCCGACTAATGTGAATAACGTTAAAAATATAACTCCGATAAAAAATAACATAACACCAACCTCAACAAAGGTTAATTTTAACCAAACAAAAGTAACTCCAACGACAGTTACACCAACTCAAACAAAAATAAACACAACTAACGTAAAACCTTCAAATACAAAGGTTACGACTCAATCTCCTCAGATTGATTTACAAAGAATAGTAAATAATGCACAAAAAGCGGCACAAAATCAGCAACAACCGGTTCAAACTCAAACACCAAAACCGACAACACCCCCTAAACCGATAACAACTACCGCAAGCACAACAAAAACAACACAACCGACAGTTAAAACAACAACAACCGCACAAACACCAAAACCGGCAACATCAGCAACCGCACAAACACCCAAACCTGTTTCCGCATCATCAGGACAAAACATAACACTGACTGCTGCAGAAGAAGAAATTGCATGGAACAGATGGCGCTCAAACTTACAAAACTCTATTATGAGAGATGTTAATATGCCTGTTGTTCCAAACGGTACAATATTTAGATTTACTTTTGACGTTGATAAATACGGAAAAGTTTCAAATGTTCAAACCTGGTCTGATACAAAATCTTATACCCCTTATGCAATTCAATTTATTGCACCGGTTATAAGAAGTTATCAAGGACATTCGATATTGAACTTCCCGACAGGTTCAAGACGTGTTACAACACACTTTGAAGGTGCCTGGAGAACTTCAACAAGTTCAAAATACTCCACTCCAAATGATTACAATGATATAGAAAAGGTTAGAAAATAAAAATGTATAAATGCAAAGAATGTGGCGCAAAATATGAAATAAAACCCGAATATTGCGAATGCGGAAACGATAGCTTTGTAAAAGTCCTATCGACAAATTCGGCATTAAATATAAAATTAACCGAATCAAAATCCGAATCGGAAGATTTTGATTCAAACCTTGAAGATTTTCGTGAAATCGAAAATCCGCAACAAACAAATTATAAAGACGATTTCAATGAATTACCGCAAGCAGGTAATGACAAAGTTTCAATTGGAATTTTTGCTCTATGTGTATTTTTTGCATTTTTAGTATTGTTTTTTATCGGAAACCCTAAAAAAGAGACTAAAACAAATGAACAAAAAGCACAAACTGTTGCTCAAACCAAAAAAGATATACCGGCTTTGGATTCATTTTGGGACAATACCCCTGTAAAAGTTGAAATTAAACAACCTGAACCCCAAGAAGAAAAACCGACGGTAGAAATCCCTATTGTTGCAGAGTTACCTAAAATTGTTCAACAAATTATTCCGCAACCAAAACCGCAAGAGCCAAAACCGGCTGCGAAAAATACAACCACACCAAAAACAACTCAACAAGCTCAAAAACCTAAAACAACCACTACTTTTACACAAAAACCTGTAACAACTCAATCAAAACCGTCAACTCCGACAAAAACAACTTCAACACAAACAACAAATTTAATAACAAAAATTAAAAATAATCAAAATACACAACCTGCGCAAACTCAAACACAGACGCCAAAGCCGGCAACTTCAACAACAACGGCGCAGCAAACACCTGTACAAGCACCAAAACCAAACACAACAACCCAAACAACAACTGCACAAAACACTCAAGCACAACAAGCAGCACTTGAAGCACAACGAAAAGCTGCCGCAGCACAAGCTGCAGCACAAGCTGCCAAACAAGCCGCTGTCGCAAAACAAGAACTTGCTAGTTATAAAACCTCTTTAAGAAACTCAATCGGAAGAAAAATAGATTTTACAAGCGTTGTAGGTGACGGCTCATGCTCGCTATCGTTTAAAATAGCTTCAAACGGAAGATTGACAAACAGAGTTTTTACTAAACAATCTTCAAATTTAACGCTTAATGAAGCCGTATATAGCGCAATGAACGCAACCCCGAGCTATAACCCTCCGCCAAACGCATACCATAATGAAACCCTTAATTTAACAATAAAATTCTATAACGGCAACTTTGAAATTTCCCTAAACTAGTGGGGATTTTAACAAAAGTCCAGAAGCCAAGAAGGCAGACTATTTATTAAATTGAAAATTGAAAGTTGAAAATGGAAAATTATTTCGTTTTTTTTCATTTCCCCTCCCTTGGGGGAGGGAGAAAAATCGGTTTGAGTTTGGAAAAAACGAAAACCTGATTTTACGGGAGAGGGTTTTATTTAATGGTAAATTGAAAGTTGAAAATGGAAAATTGTTTCATTTTTTTTATTTCCCCTCCCTTGAGGGAGGGAGAAAAATCGGTTTGAGTTTGGAAAAAACGAAAACCTGATTTTACGGGAGAGGGTTTTATTTAATGG
>OMVC01000148.1 GCA_900314375.1 uncultured bacterium | reverse complement strand
GCAACAGACCGCTTACGCGGTAACATGTGTTTTTGCCTAAATAGGCAAAAATCTATTAGCGCGGCTAAAACAACGCCGCGCGCTTGAAAAATATTGCGCATTAAGTGAAATACCATATCATTTACCCCACCCCCTCGCCCTCCGCGAAGTGAACAATAATTGTTATGCGAGAAAGCTTCAAAAACGGACTTGTTTGAGCGATAGCGAGTTGTCCGTTTTATATTCGAGCATTACAAATTATTAGTGAACGGAGCGATGGGCAGGAGTTTCTTTGCTCCACGTTTCTTTGCGGTCAAAGAAATGTGGAATGTATAAATTGTTCATACCTCACCCCTGCCCTCTCCTATTCTTTAGGAGAGGGGGAGCCTACATTCCTATAATATTAATTATGTTATGAAAAAATGAACTTTTTTTATTCAAACTCGTTATAATACATGTAAAGGACAAAAACTATGAATAAAAAATGCACAAAATACGAATCATTATTTATGTTTAGAAATCAGGAAGAACTTGATGAACACATTTCAGCCTGCCCTGATTGCGCAGCAGTACAGGATGAAATGGATAAGGTGTCAGCTTTAATTCAAGAAGTAAAACCTTATTATAAAAAGCAAAGACGTAAATTTAAGATTGCAAAAATTGCGTGTACGCTTTTGTTATTCATATTCTGCGGTGCAACTGTCGGAATATTGAGTACAAACACTGATATAACGGATACACTGACCTACGGACAGGTATTAAGTGCCGAAGATTTGGGACTGCCTGTTGATTCGTACGGTCTAATTATGGTTGAATAGATGGATTTTAATAAACTGATAAATAATCATAAGCAAAATATTAAAAATATAATAAGACTTATTACAAAAGAAGAAAATGAAGATTTGGAACAAGAAGTTTATCTGAAGATACTTAAAAATTCTGATAAATATTCCGAACGAGGTTCATTAAAAAGCTGGATATCAATGATTGCAAAGAATACTTCGCTTGATTATTTGAAATCCTCCTACCACAAAATGATAAGTTCATCAACTTCTGATGAAGAAGTCATAAATAATATAAAAAACAACTCAATTACACCTGAAAACAAAGTTATCAAGCTTGAAAGACAAAAACAAATAATAAAAGCCATAAACGGCTTAAAACCAAAATTCAAAGAAGTAATAATGCTTTGCGAAATAGACGGTTATTCCTACGAAGAATGCGCAAAAAAATTAAAATGTCCTCTCGGAACCGTTAAATCAAGAATATTCAATGCAAAAAAAGAATTGGCAATTCAACTAAAAGATTTATTAGATACATAAAAAAAGAAAGGTGACAACTATGAAAAGAATTTTAACACTATTATTGATGGTATCATTATTGAGTATCGGTTCTGCTTATGCATCAGAACAAAACGCAAAAGCGCCTTGCCAAAAATGCGGTAAAGAAAAAATTAAACGTGATTTTGAAAATCGTTTGAATTTGACTGACAAACAAAAAGAAAAAGCAAAAGCCATCCACCAAAAAGGTCACGAACAAATGAAACCTATTATGGAAAAAACTAAAGCTAAATTTAAAGAATTAAAAGAAATCAAAGATTCAACAACCCTTACAGAAGAAGAAAAGACTGCAAAAATAGCTCCTATCAAAGAAGAATTAAAAGACTTACGTCAAAAAGCAGATGCTATAAGAAAAGAAAACGGAAAAGAATTTGAAAAAATCTTAAACAAAAAACAAAAAGCCGAATTAGAAAAAATGAAGGCTGAAGGGCGCGAAAAATTCAGAAAAAATCATCCGCCAAAAATGTTTGCTTTCCCTGAAAAGAAACCTCTGTTTGAATAATTTCTCTCACTTAAAAATCCTCTCTTTATACAAGAGAGGATTTGTTTTATATTACGTTATTATGTTATAATCAAAATATGAAAAAATGGTTTGTTGTATTAGGGTTATTGTTAATATTAGTTTCGCAGGTATTTGCTTCTGCGCCGTCCCCGTCTGACGGAATTACCAATGATGATGTTATTTTATACTCCGAAAATGAGAAATGGGGCTTGAAAGATTGTAACGGGGAAATTTTAACCGAACCTATTTATAAAAAAATGATACGAATAGGCTACCATACTTGGCTTGTACAGGGTAAAAACGACAAATTCGGGATAACAGATGAAGTAGGCAATGTAATTATTGATACAAAATACCGCCATGCGGACAGATTACTCGGCAAATATGCAAAGCTCGGCAATGATACGGATTACGGGTTATATAATGAGTTTGGAGAATTACTTATACCCCACAAATATTCCAAAATAGACATATTATTCGGACAAATGTTTTTAACTTATAAAAATTACAAATACGGCATTATCGGATTTGATGGGAAAACAATTTTAGAAAACAATTATGATGATATTTATATGCCATCCAGAAATGTTATGCGTATATTATACAAAGGCGAGTGGTACCAAATTGAGCAGGTGAATGCTCAAACTTTGACTTTACCTGAAGATGCATTTACTAATATATATAACACGGAAGGGATTGATTTATACAAATTCGTAAAAGATACCGGTGTCGTTTCAGGGTATTCGGTTTTGACTTTGTCTGATTATATCATAAAACTGATATCTTCTATATCTCCGGCGCACGAAGAAACGATTGATGAACTTATGCTTTCTCATGGCGCGGACACTATATCTATATACAAAAAGTTCACTTGGTTGCCAAAATATCCTTTTACATACGCAAGGAAGTATTTTCAAATTATAAGAAACCCAAATTCAGGTCCATTAACGGATTTCCGTAATGATTTGAGAAGAAAAATGAATTAGTAAATTTTTATTAATAAAAAGCAAAAAATAAAATCAGGGGCTTTATTATAATATGAGTATAAATCCTATAGGTATAAATTTAGTACAAGTAAAGTATACTACATATAATAATCGGGTAAACAGTAACAGATGTTGCTTGCCTGTACCGTCATGTGATACAATAGCTTTCACCGGAGTAAGGCACGGCGCCCAGAAATTGAAAAAACTGGCTTCATACGGTGTCACTGATATGTATACCGGAAGATTGATGCTGGATGCAAAAAAGTTTGAACAATGGCAACAGTCAGATTTGTTTTCAAAATCGATAAAGCAAATATTGCATGTTACAAGGCATAGCAAAAAAACTTTAGGAAATGTTGAATTTCAGGTGTATGAAATTCTTGAGCAGGAAGCTAAAAAAACACCGCAGGATACATTGGAAACGATTATAAAAAGAATCAAACCGAAATATGAAAAAGAATTATTGTCAAAACAGCAGCCTATTTTTGAAAAGTTGATTCAGGTTGCTTGTAAGATGCCAACAGACAGATTTAATGAATTTATGAAATTGATGGATGTCACTTCTAAAAAGATAGAAAATAATCCTGTCGTATTGCCTTTTAGTGAAAAAGAATTTCGTTATAAATTGTCGCGAATAGCAAGTGAAATTGAAAGTAAAAATGACCAAAAAAAATTAGCTGCAATAAATAAAATAAAACGGTTGGCATCTTATCTGTTTCCATCCGGAAAACCCACATCACGTTTAGTCGTAAAAAATTTTAAATTAAAAAAATATGTAAGAAATCAAAAATCCGCATTTGTAATAAAAAGTAATGCAAGTAAACTTAATAAAATTGAGGAATATTTTAAGACATCACCATTGAGTGATAATAAAGAATTAATAGAATTGTTTCAGGATGTAAGGGCTAGAATATACGGATTCCCTACCTATGCTCCTTTTAAACGAAAACCGTTTATCCATGATTTGGATAAAATTACTGATACATTAGATGATAAGGCTTTAGCGCATGAGCTTCATGATATTGCTGTAAGTTTACCCAGAGCCAAAGACGATGTGTCCGCATTTATTGTAAAAGTTTCAGGAAGTACTGGGAGTAAAATAGGATACGATTTGTTTTCTGAGGCGGTTTGTTCGGTAGACCACTTGAAAGCTGAAAATAATGGCGGGGTTTCTACTTTAGGTAACTACGGGTTATGTTCTAAGGGTATAAATTCCGAAAAATCTAATATGTGTTTCGCAGATTGGATAGAAAAAAAGCCGCAATCAAGGGAAAATATTCAGAAATATGTAGATAAGCTTATTCTCTTATATAAGAATGGCGTATTTAAGGAAATTGGATTAAGGAGATCTTATATTGAAGATTTTGCATATACGGTAGAAAACCTTACAAAAGATAGTAAGCATCCGTTAAAATTGAATATAAGCAATTTATACTCCCCATAATATTTTATTTTCTTAATTCATTAATGAATTTTTCGAGTCTTTCCATAGCAGTTTTTAATTTTTCAATAGAATAAGCATAAGATATTCTTAAGTAGCCTTCTCCGCTATCTCCAAACGCTGTCCCCGGCACTGCCGCAACTTTTTGCTCCTGCAGCAGGCGCGTTGCAAATTCTTCACTTGTCATCCCAAATTCCTTTATGCAAGGAAATACATAAAACGCACCGTGGGGTTCAAAGCATTTCAAACCCATTTCTCTAAATTTATTAAGCAAAAATCTTCTGCGTTGATTGTATGATTGGCGCATCATTTTTACATCATCATCCCCGTTTTTTAAAGCTTCAACAGCGGCATATTGGCTGATTGTAGGAGCGCACATTATAGCAAATTGGTGTATTTTTGTCATTTGTTTAATAAGTGCAGAAGGCGCACACGCATATCCCAAACGCCAGCCTGTCATTGCATAAGCCTTTGAAAAACCGTTTATCAAGAGCGTTCGTTCCTTCATGCCTTCTATGCTTGCTATTGAAACATGTTTTTTATCATAAGTTAATTCGGAGTATATTTCATCAGACATTACAAAAATATCTTTATCTATAATAATTTTAGAAATTTTTTCTAAATCTTCCCGTTCCATAATCGCGCCTGTCGGATTATTAGGGAATGGCAAAATCAAAACTTTTGTTTTATCCGTAATTGCATTTTCGAGCTCTTGAGGGGTTAATTTAAAATGGTTTTCTTCTTTTAAATCAATTATAACATTTTTGCCGCCTGCAAGATATGAGCAAGGTGCATAAGAAACATAAGACGGTTGTGGGATAATAACTTCATCTCCGTCATTTAAAATTGCTCTTAAACCAATGTCTATTGCTTCTGAGCCTCCGACAGTTACCAAAATCTCATCATTCGGGTTATATTCAATATTTTGAGATCTTTTTATATAACTTGAAATTTCTTCTCTTAAAGGTTTTAGACCTGAATTTGAGGTGTAAAAAGTTCTTCCTTTTTCAAACGCATATATACCTTCTTCTCGTATATGCCAGGGGGTATCAAAATCGGGTTCTCCGACACCAAGTGAAATAGCATCTTTCATTTCACTAACAATATCAAAGAATTTTCTGATACCTGAAGGTTTTACTTCTTGTATTTTATCTGATAAGAAGTTTCTCATGGGGTTACGACCTCTCTTGAATCTTCTTCCGGTTTATCTAAAATTGTGCCGTGGTCTTTATATTTTTTCAGGATAAAATGTGTTCCGGTACTTAATATACTTTCCAATGTTGACAATTTATACGAAACAAAAGCCGCAATATCTTTTAAAGTTTTTTCTTCTAATGTTACCAGTAAATCAAAACCGCCGGATATTAAATATACAGATTTAACTTCGGGATAATTATAAATTCTTTGCGCGATTTTATCAAAGCCTTGTCCTCTTTGCGGAGTTACACGGACCTCAATGAGCGCAGTCACTTTTTCTATTGAAGTTTTTTCCCAATCTATCAAGGTATGATAACCGCAAATAATTCTTTCTTCTTCCAATTTTGCAATTTCATTAGCTACTTCAATTTCGTCTTTACCTAACATGATGGCAAGTTCATTTAAACCGATACGACTGTTTTTTTCTATAATAGATAGCAATTCTTCTCTCATAAACTACTCCTTTGAAAGTAATTATATCATATATTTATGAGTTTGTCTTTTTCTTTAACGTTTTATTGTTTAGGTATATTATTTCAGAAGTCATATCTATATTGGTTCAAATTTATATTAC
>OMVC01000024.1 GCA_900314375.1 uncultured bacterium | reverse complement strand
TTTTTAAGTGAAATTACTGCAAATAGCAGAGCTTTAAGAGAAGAAATTAATTATGGAATAAATACATGTGAGTTACCAATTATTGTTGTTTATCCAGAATATCAAGAAAAAAAAGATATTGCTGAAGATGGGGAAATAAATGAAAATATTATAAATTTGTGGGACAAATTACCGGTATTTAGAGATAATATGGATCAAGTTCCAACTTTACATATTCCATTTAAAAAAGATTTGATTAAAAAAGCTTTAGAGGATGAAAATTTTATGGTTCAAACTAAAACTGAAAATGGCAAGTATATATATTAGTAACATATATTAATTAAGTAAAAAATCTTTTTTAAGCCAAATGGCTTAATTTCGTTATTTCTAGGGAGATAACTTCATCTCCCTTTTTCTTGGAAAAATGAAATTTGAAAAAACTTATCATTCAAATAAATCTTTAGGCGGGCTTTGTTCCAGCCTTTTTCCTTAAATCCTTTTCATTGCACTTATAACTTGCCCAACAACTGCAAATTGTTTTGTTTTATCTATTTCAAAAGGTTCATAATCTTTATTGAATGAAATCGCTGTTATTCCGTCTTTTGTTATATTTAATTGTTTACAAAATAATTCAGAATCATAAACAAAAGCATAAACTTTGCCGCTATTGATATAGGTTTTAGATTCATCCACAATTAAAGCATCCCCGGATTCAATCCTATCTGCCATACTGTCTCCTCGTGCAAATACAACGGAAACAGTTTTAGGATTTCCTCCAAAACTTCTTATAAAATTAATATCAAGCCCGATTGTATCCGAAACAAAATCTGCATTGGCATTAGTTCCTGTGCCACAACTTAATTCGACTTCTGTTCTCACAGGAATTTGAACGATTGAGTCATTAACAACTGCAACATTTAAAAATTTAGTCGGAATGCCCCTATCCTCCAAATACTCTTTCAATATTGATAATTCCTGCTTTGAAAGTTTGCTATCTCTATTAATTCTCTGACCGATGTTCTGTCTTGTCGCATTAATAATAACTGCAAACTCTGTCTTTGTCATTTGAGGATAGAACTTTTGTAGTTCCTCATAACAATATTTTAGTGAAATAGTTGTGTAATTTGAGTTTGAGTATTTTGGCATAATCTTCCTCTTGACATTAAAAAATAAACTTGTAAACTATTATTATAAAAATAGTTTACAACAATATAAAAATTTTTGCAAACTATTCAACTATCTCAAGAAAGGAAATATATGTTTGATGCCCATGGACAAAAAGTTGATGCTCTTTATCAACTCATACAAATGAAAAACTGTGAGCGGATTGTTAAATTCAAAACTGCAAGCATAGACTCTGCTCTTGGTTATCTTCAATGGTACATCCGAAGATATAAACGAGGACTTTTATTAGAAGTTTCTTTATTGAAAAAGATTTACGACTGGCGAACAAAATCGGTGAGATATTCTTATGAGTAAATATATTGCTCTCATAGACTGCGACAGTTTCTTTTGTAGTTGCGAGAGAAAGTTAAATCCTGAACTAAACTGCAAACCTCTCTGCGTTGTATCAAGTGAGAGAGGTTGTGTCATTGCTCGTTCCAAAGAGGCAAAAGCAATGGGAATAAAAATGGGTGATCCGTTATTCAAAGCCGTTGAAGAACACCCGAATTGTATTTATATGGTCGTAAACCATCACAATTATTTATCTATTTCAAAACAAATAATGTATATTCTAAAAGATTTAAGTCCGAATGTGGAGATTTATTCTATTGACGAGGCTTTCGTTGATGTGACAGGACTCGTCAAAGTTTATAATAAAAATTACTATACTATGGCAAAATACATTCAGGACAGAATTTGGAATGAAGTTGGTATGCCGGTTAGTATTGGAATAAGCCGTTCAAAAACTCTTGCAAAACTTGCATCTGATAGAGCTAAAACAACAAAAGACAGGATTATTTTGTTAGGTAAATCAAAATCTAAAAAATACCTGCAAGATGTAGATGCATCAGAGGTGTGGGGAATTGGCGGAAGATTAACTTTAAGACTTCAAAGGTTCGGTATAAGAACTGCAAGCGAATTCGTAAGCAAAGACGATCAATGGATGAAGAGGAACTTCGGCAAGAACGGATTAACCACTAAATATGAATTATTAGGTCATTCCGTAATTCCGATTATAAATGATCCACCACCTCCAAAATCTATCTGCGACACACAGTCGTTTCCTGAATTTACATCAGACTTTGATTATATTAAGAATGAACTGCAAGTTCATATTCACTCTGCATGCCGGAGACTTCGTCAGGCAGGGTGTAAATGCAATACGATTGGGGTTATTGTAAAAACAAAAGATTTTAAATGCGGTTTTTTAGAGGCTAAACTTGAAAACCCGACTGACTTTGAATTGAACATATCTAAAACAGCATTTGAACTTTTAGAAATGATGTATTCTCCGAGCATCCTTTATCGTAGCGTTGGCATACTTTTGGAAGATTTTAATATAACTGCAAATGAACAACTTAATCTCTTTGAGGATCAGGTTAAAAAAGAAAAAAGCGAACGACTTGGTAAGGCTATTGATAGAATTGAAGAGCGTTTCGGTCGTAATAAAATAAAAGTTGGTTTTACAAATAAAGATGTTCCAAATAAGCAGGGATTTATGACCTCCCCAACTTTAATTTATTAAGATATTGATTTATTTTGCTATTATTATATATAATTAATTATCCTCGTGGTGAGGAGTAAATAAGAAAGGGGACTATAATGAACAGAGAAGAATTAGTTGCTGAAATTGCAAAGGTAGCAAAAGTTTCAAAAAAAGAAGCTGGTGAAGTTTTAACTGCAACAATCGATACTATCGAAAAAACAGTAAAAAAAGGTAAAAAAGTAACATTAGTTGGTTTCGGTACTTTTGAACGTAGACAA
>OMVC01000083.1 GCA_900314375.1 uncultured bacterium | reverse complement strand
ACGGTCTGTGCGATGCCGAAGGCATTGCCATGATACAGCGTTTTTTCTCTTTCTTGGTTCAGTTCTTTCTCTTTTGCTCGCAACAAAAGAGAAAGAATGAACATTTTTGAGTTATAATATGCTTATGAATATTACTCAAGAATTTGATACAATTGCAGCGATTTCTACTCCGCTTGGTACGGGTGGAGTCGGTATCATCAGAATTTCAGGTGATAAAAGCTTTGAAATTGCGCTGAAAATTTCACATAAAAAGACTTTACCGTCTGGCAAAATTTGCCACGGCTGGATATATGATAACGAAAACAAAATAGACGAAGTCGTAATTTTACCTTTTGGCAAGCCGAACAGTTATACCGGTGAAGATATAATCGAAATTCAGTGCCACGGCGGAGTTCAGGTTGTTCAAAACATTCTTGATATCGTTTTAAAAAACGGTGCAAGGATGGCTGAACGCGGTGAGTTTACCAAAAGAGCTTTTCTTAATAAAAGAATGGACTTATCAAAAGCAGAGGCCGTTGCGGATTTAATCCATTCAAAAACATCCGATTTCGCACTTCAATCGGCCAAAAATTTGTCAGGGACTTTAGCTGACAAAATTGTTGAAATAAAATCAAAACTTTTTGAAGTTGCTTCAAAAATTGTTGCAGGAATTGATTTTCCTGAAGACGTTGTTGAACCTGAATATAAATATTTAGAAGATAGTTTTTCTTCAGCACTAACCGAAATAAACAGAGTTTTATCGGGCGCAAAAGCTTCGGACATTTTAAGACAAGGAATAAATATTGCAATTGTCGGACGCCCAAATGTCGGAAAATCTTCACTATTTAATGCATTATTGAATATCAATCGCGCAATTGTAACCGATATTGCAGGAACAACAAGAGATGTCATAAAAGAAACAATTGATTTAGGCATTCCGGTTACTTTAATAGATACGGCAGGAATTCGCAACAGTGATGAGGTTGAAAAAGTCGAAGGAATCGGCATTGAATATTCAAAGCAATCAGCCAAAGATGCAGATTTAATTATATTTATGTATGATGCTACAGAAGGCTTTACCGCTCAAGATGAAGAAATATACAATATTATTAAGGATAAACAGCATATTATTGTTGCAAACAAAACCGATATTTTAAACGGTTCCATAAATAATGAATTGCTTCAAACATATAGGCTTTCGACATACTCAAACGAGGGTTTGGATGAACTTAAAAAACTTATTAAACAAAAATCTTTGGGGATTTCAACCGAAGATATTGAATTTGTAACCAATAAACGTCAGCAAACCTGCCTTTTGAGGTGTAAAGAAAGTTTGGAACGTGCTTTAGACGGAGTAAAAATGCACGAATTGCAGGATATGATTTATATTGACGTGAAATCTGCCCTGTTATCTTTAGACGAAATAACAGGCGAAGTTATAAATGACGAAATTCTAAATAATATCTTTGATCATTTTTGCATCGGGAAATAAAATCAGCTCAAACCATTTATAAACTCGACCACTTCTTTTAGAGAATATATATTTTGTTGTACAAAGAAATTTTTACCTGATTTTTGTTTCACATAATCCAAATTTTTTCCGTCTAAAAAATCTTCGCTGTATGGTCTTAACATAACAGAAGGAATTACGACGATATCGCAATCTTCATTTTTTACGGTATTTATTAAATCATCCGTTGTAATTAACCCTGCAACGGTAATATCTTGACCCCAATAATTTGATTTGACGGGACAAACTTTAACATCTAAATTCTTAATTTGTGATAAATTTTCAGCTATTTTGTTGAGCATATTTTTGGCTGCATAAGAACATGCAAAAACCATTTTAAAAGGTTTTAATATTTTTTGGGGCAATTTTAATTTTTTAAAATCATCGTATGTTAAACGTAATGCACCCACACCATCATCTAATTGCGAAAAATTGCCGTAATATTTTGCAGGAGGTATCGGTTTATCCGCGAGTAAAAATATTTCATCAGAACAGCATACTCTTTTATATTTTGAAGCAATTTCAACTGTTTCTTTAGCGCATTTTTTATCAACACGTTTTAAATTATTATCCTGCCTGAATTGAGTAATCCCGACAGGAACAATCGCGACTGACAAAACCGTTCTTTTCAGCTTGGCTAAATCGGATAATGTTCTGTCTAGCTCAGCGCCGTCATTTATTCCGGGGCATAAGACAATTTGTGCATGGAAAGGTATTTTGTTTTTTCTGAACCATTCAAGATTTTCTAAAGCCTTCCCTGCATTTGGATTTCTCAACATTTTTACGCGCAAATCAGGATTTGTGGTATGAACAGATACATAAAACGGTCCAAGATGCATTCTTTTTATACGTTCTTTGTCTTTTTCGGTTAAATTTGTCAGAGTAATATAAGTCCCTTGCAGATATGATAACCTGTAATCATCATCTTTTATGTACAAAGTGTTTCTTAAACCTTTTGGCTGCTGGTCGACAAAACAAAATATACAATGATTTAAACAAGGTTTAACTCTGTCAAAAACCGCACTCTCAAACACTATCCCCAAATCTTCATCATAATCTTTTTCGATTTCAATTTCTTCTTCTTCGCCGTTTTTGTGTTTTATAAGGATTGTAATGTCTTCTGATTTCATATAAAAATTATAATCAATCATATCGGACAATACCTGACCGTCTACAGAAACAAGTTCATCCCCTTTTTGTATTTCTAATTCTTGAGCTATTGAACCGTCTAAAACACTATCAACTATTGCGGGCATCTTTTTCTAACCCTTCCAGCATTGAAATAAAATTATTATATTCACAAACAGTATTATCCAAAACTATTTTTTGATAAAAATCAACAGGGGTATATTCATCGTTCAAAATTTTTAGTGCATTGTTTTTATGCAAAAGAGCCAATGATTTTATTTCATTATACATTATTTTCGCATCTTCAGGTGATAAAAATGATGCGCAGCAAAGTTTAATTTTTGCTTCCGAAACAAATTGAAGCGGATTTTTAGACATAGGCTTTAGCAATAATTTTCTTAACTCTTTTAAACCGGCATCTGTTATTGTGTAATAAATTGATAATTTCCCGCCGTCAGACATAATTTTTGAAGTTGTAAGCAGTTTTGCTCTTTCCAATCTTACCAGAGCCGGTTTTATTGCTCCAAAACTCGGATTTGTATAAGGACAAAACCTTTCCAATATACGTTTGTGGATACCGTACATTGTAAAATCACGTTTCATCAATACAAATAAAATCATCAATTCAATCATAATTAAAGAATAACATTAATTTTTAATTTTAACAAATAAAAAAGACCTTTCGTAATTGAAAGGTCTTTTTTATATATTGGCTATTACTATTTAAGCAATGCGCCAACTGCTTTGTATACGTCCATACGAGTTGCAGCATCTTTTTGAGCTTGAGCATACAAATCTTCAGCAGCTTCAGGATTTGTTTTAAGTAATGACTTATAACGTCCTTCTGATCTGATGAATTCTTGATAATCAGCTTTAGGCTCTTTAGCATCCCAAGTGAACGGAACTTCAGCTTCAGGATTGTAACGATACAATGGGAAGTAACCCGCTTCAACCGCACGTTTTTGCTCTGTTTGAGTTTTAGACATATCAATACCGTGAGCAATACATGGAGCATAAGCAAATATGATTGATGGTCCGTTATACGCTTCAGCTTCTTGGAATGCTTTAAGAGTTTGAGCTCTGTCTGCACCCAAAGCAACTGATGCAACGTAAACATAACCATAAGACATACTCATCAAGCCCATGTTTTTCTTGTATGTTTTCTTACCGCCTGTAGCGAATTTCGCAACCGCACCTGTCGGAGTTGATTTAGAAGCTTGACCGCCCGTATTTGAGTAAACTTCGGTATCAAGAACCAAAATATTTACGTTTTGGTTTTGAGCTAATACGTGGTCAATACCGCCGTAACCGATATCGTTTGCCCAACCGTCACCACCGATAATCCATACCGATTTATCAGTAAAGTAGTCTTGAAGTTCTCTTACTTTTGCTAAATCAGGACAATCACAATCAGCATATTTTGCAAGAACTTCTTTTGCTTTATTTTGAGCAGCTACCGCTTCTTCTGTTTTTGAATTATCAAAATGAGCCATAGCTCCGTTTAGTGCTTCTTTTAAATCAGCTGGAGTCTTTTCATTTTCAAGAACTTTTCCAACGTAAGTTTTTAAAGTATCTCTGTTTTGGTCAACTGCTAATCTCATACCAAAACCAAATTCAGCATTATCTTCAAATAAAGAGTTTGCCCAAGCCGGACCTCTGCCTTCTTTAGTCTTCGTATAAGGAATAGTCGGGAATGTACCCGAATATATTGAAGAACAACCTGTTGCGTTTGCTACAATAGCGTTTTCACCGAATAATTGAGAAACCAATTTAACATAAGGAGTTTCACCGCAACCTGCGCAAGCGCCGGAGAATTCAAATAATGGTTTTCTCAACATTGCACCTTTAATTGTTTTTGTTGTGTTTTTACCCATTACGTTATCAGGTAATTCATCAAAGAATTTTTCATTAACAACTTCACCAACAGCTGTTTCTTCTTCTATTGATGACCAGGTTAAAGCTTCTTTACCTGCAACTTTTGACATAGGACATTGATCAACACAAACACCGCATCCTGTACAATCGTTGCAATATACTTGAACTTTGAATTTTTCGCCATGGTCATTTGGTTTTGCATCAACTGTTTTGAATGAAGATGGAGCATTAGCCAAATCCTTTTCTTCAACTAATTTTGTTCTGATTGCAGCGTGAGGACAAGCTGATGCACAAATTCCGCATTGAATACAAGTTTCTGAATTCCAACGAGGAACCCTTGGCGCGATACCGCGTTTTTCTAAACATGCAGTACCTGTCGGAATTACACCGTCGACGCTCATAGCAGAAACAGGAATATCGTCACCCTTTTGTCTCATTGAAGGTTCAATGATTTTCTTTGCAAAGTCATCTGCATTTGCAGGAATCATTTCAACATGTTCAGCGTGAGCAACGCCATCTAACGAAGCAGGAATAACAACTTCTTCAGTTGCGTTTATTGCTGCATCAATCAACGCAAGGTTCATATTAACAACGTCATCGCCTTTTTTCTTAAAGGTTTTTGTTGTCATTTCTCTCATACCTTCATAAGCTTGTTCAAACGGAATAATACCCGAAACTTTGAAGTATGCAACCATCATAACCGTATTTGCGCCTTTACCGCGAAGACCAGGTTGTTCTTTAATAAGTTTTTCGGCATCTACATTGTAGAATTTGATTTTCTTATTAATAATTGTTTCTTGCATATCTCTTGTTAAATGAGCGAAAGCTTCTTCCTTTGTCCAAGGAGAGTTCAGTAAGAATGTTCCGCCTTCTTTAATACCTTTTAATAAATCATATCTGCCGATATAAGCATGAGCAGAACAAGATACAAAATCAGGTGCAGTGATAAGGTAAGTTGATTTAATCGGTTTATCACCAAAACGTAAGTGAGAAACAGTTACACCAAATGATTTTTTAGAGTCATAAGCAAAGTATGCTTGAGCATCTTTGTTTGTATATTGACCGATAATTTTAATTGAGTTTTTGTTAGCACCAACCGTACCGTCAGAACCCAAACCCCAGAACATACAATTGGTTGTTCCTGCAGGTTCTGTAACGATATGTTCTTTAACTTCCAAAGATTTATGAGTTACATCATCATTGATACCAACCGTAAATCCGTGGAAACCGTTAGATTCAGAGTGTTTGTATATTGCAAGAACCATTGACGGAGTAAATTCTTTAGATGCTAAACCGTAACGTCCGCCGATTACTCTGATTCCTTTGCCTTCAACAGCAGCAACAACATCTAAATATAGCGGTTCTCCGATTGAACCAGGTTCTTTAGTCCTGTCGAGCGCTACAATTCTCTTAACTGTTGAAGGAAGTGCTTCATTAAATCTTTTAACATCAAACGGTCTGTATAATCTTACTTTAACCAAACCGTATTTAGTTCCGCGAGTAGAATTCAAATATTCGATTGTTTCTTCTATTGTTTCACAACTTGAACCCATAGCTACGATTACATCTGTTGCATCAGGTGCACCGACATAATCAAACGGATGATATTGTCTGCCTGTTACTTTTGCAACTTTATCCATATATTCTTGAACGATTTCAGGAACGGCATCGTAGTATTTATTAGATGTTTCACGACCTTGGAAATAAACGTCACCGTTTTGCGCACCGACTTTTGAAACAGGAGCTTCAGGTCTTAATGCTCTTTGTCTGAATTCTTCAATATATTTTGGTTCTACTAATGAAGCTATATCTTCATAAGAAATTTCTTCAATTTTATGTATTTCATGAGAAGTTCTGAATCCGTCAAAGAATTGTAAGAACGGAACTTTTGCTTTATAGGTTGATAAATGAGCAACTAAAGCCAAATCCATTTCCTCTTGAACTGAATTAGCGGCTAACATTGCATAACCTGTGTTTCTGCAGGCCATAACGTCTGTATGGTCGCCAAAGATTGCCAATGATTGCGCAGCCAATGCACGAGCAGCAACGTGTATAACGTGAGGAAGCATTTCCCCTGCTACTTTATGCATAACAGGAATCATCAATAACAAGCCTTGAGATGCTGTATAAGTTGAAGTTAACGCGCCTGCAGCCAAAGAACCATGCACCGCACCTGCAGCACCTGCTTCTGATTGCATTTCAGCTACACGAACTTCTTTGCCCCATATGTTTTTTTTGTGTTGAGATGCCCATTCATCAATCCATTCTCCCATTGTGGAAGACGGAGTGATAGGGTAAATAGCTGACACTTCTGATAATGCATAAGCAACATGAGCCGCAGCATAATTACCGTCAACTGTGATAGTTTTTGCCATAATATTAAATCCTCCTTATTTATCTTCTTAATATCCTTGCAACTATACTTGATAAAATGATAATACAAACATGCAACATTATCAAAAAAAAATGTATGTAAATTTATATTAAGATAACCTTATTTTTTGTAAAGTTTTACTTTTATGGTTTTTAATACGATAAGGAGGAAGTGTTATGAATATCCAGCCGTTAAATTTAAAAATTCCCCAACCGATTTTTAGGTACCAAGGAAACACAATATATCAGCCTCAACATAAAGATACAAACTTATCACCGTTAACAAAAGATACCGTTTCTTTTGGGATTGGTGAAAAACATTTGGATAAAGGAGCAAAAAGTGTCACACATGATCTTGCAATGAGGGTTGTCGATGAAGCTCAAGGCGATGCTCAAGATCTTAAATATATTTTAAAGAAAATTTTATCTCCTTATGTGGCAAGTGCGCAAAATCCTGACAAACCTATATTATCAGGAGACAGAGGTATACACGTAAGGGTTAAAGGTGTGGGTTCTTTGCGGGATAAACTTACTGCCCGCAGCATAACAACACTTTATGGAGCAAAAAACGTCGGAGATATTATAGGCGGACGTATAGTTTTACGTTCGGCTTCTTCAAAAGATGTCGATAGTATCCTGAAAGCAATTGCAAAGGCACATACACAAGGTGCTCTAAATATTTATGAAATAGAAAAATGGATACCTAAAGCAGGTAAAATGTATGCCCAAACAAGGGATTTAGGATACGGAACATCTAAAGGTTTGGCAGAACTGGAAAATGCAACAGGACTGGTATCAAGTGTTGCGCCTCAAGAATCCGGATATCCTGCAATACACATAGGGATAAAAACCAAAAACGGATTTAAAGCCGAAATACAAATTATGGGTGTTGATGTTGAAGATTTAAAAGAAGTTGAAGATTTGTGCTATAAAATTCGTTGCGGAAAGCCTATACCAACTATTTACAAATCCATGGAAAAGATACTCCAGCCGGCCTTTGAAGAACTGGAAACAAAAAAACTTGAAGGACATTATATGGATTATGTAAACGATTCATATCTAAACGCCTTCAATTATCCGGTACAAAATTTTAACACAAGAAAGAAAGCCCCTTTCTTGCCAATTCCGTATTTCTTGCCGCAAGTACTTGATTTTACAAATATTGCACGCGAGATGGAAAAATGTAAGTACGAAGCAAGCGTTATAGAGCAAAGCACAAATAAAACAAATAAAACAAATAAAAAAGCCCCAAAGGGCAAATAATTACGGGCATTTAATTACTGCAACATTTTCAATATGATATGTATGGCAGAACATATCAAATGGTTGAATTGACTCTACCATACAGCCTTTTTGACACAGATATTTCAAATCTCTTGCTAATGTTGCAGGATTACAAGATACATAAATAATCGTATCAGAACAAAGTCTGTATGCATCATCCAATGATTTCAGGCTGCAACCTTTTCGCGGGGGGTCAAGAATAATAACATCAAATTTGCGCATCTCTTTTGCAAAAAATTCTTCCGCGTCGCCGCCATTTATCTCTATATTATCTACTTTATTATTTATTGCTGTTTCTTTTGCAAGTTCAACGGATTTTGGATTTTCTTCAATTGATACAACTGATTTTGCGACATCACTTACACATATACCGAAAGCACTTATTCCCGCATAAGCATCCAAGACTACAGGTTTATCAAAATTTTCCGATATATATTTTTTTACATAATTGAAAATATTTTCTGCGCTTTGAGGATTTACCTGAAAAAAAGTTTGCGCACCAATTTTAAAAATTTTATCGGAAAGTTTTTCTTCTATGTATTCCTCGCCTATAATGCAATTGGTTTGTTCTCCTAAAATGGTATTATTCTTTTTTGTATTAAAATTTACACAAACTCCCGCAACCAATTCGAAATTTTCATAAATTTTTTTTGCCAAATTTACGATACCGTAAGATGGCTCATTTGAATTTACCACCAGCACAATTAAATTCTTTTTACTATAGAAAGAACTGCGAATGACAACGTGTCTTAACTCACCATTATTATTTTTTTCAACATAGCCGGTAACATTACATTTCGGAGCTTCATTTCGTATAAACTCTATAATTTCATCACATATTTCCGGCTGAATAGGACAATATTTGATATTCACCAGCTCATGTGAAGATTGCTTATAATATCCTGCCAAAATACGTTTGGAATTTTTTGTTTGCGACACAGGATACTGAATTTTGTGCCTGTAATTTTTTATCTGCGGACTTTTAACAGGCTCAAAGATTTCTAAATTATCAAAACCGCCAATATTTTTCATAGCATCTTTTACGATTTGATGTTTTATTTCTAATTGATGAAAATAATCTATATGCTGTAATTGGCAAGCGCCGCAAACTTTTTGCAACGGACAAAAAGCCTTTACTCTATAAGGGGAAGGTTTTATAATTTCGTCGATATCAGCATTCGCATATTTTTTTGTAATTTTAGTAATTCGTATGCGCAAATTGTCATTAGTACAAGCATCTTTTATAAAGACAACAAATCCGTCAATTCTTGCTAATCCCAAACCGAGATTTGTAACTTTTTCCACAATTACATTATATTTTTCACCACATTCCATAGAAAAATTTTAGCATAAATATACGTTTCTTAACATTTTTCCTTTTATAAAAAATATGCTATAATTACCTTAAAATCGGGGAGGGTTTGTATGAAGAAGATTTTAATCTCAATGTTAGTACTTGTACCGTTATTGTGCGGATGTACAAATGTTAATACTACATTGACATTGAATAAAGATAAATCTGCTACTGTTACTTCCGTTTTGAATTACGACGGAAATGTACTTGAAAAAGGAAATGCAACAGCAGAAACAATTCAAAACAACTATAAAAAATTTTTAGATGATGATTATAAAGTTGAAATCAATAACAAAAGCGACCATTCAACCATAATTGCGCAAAAATCGGTTAAAAATATTAAAAAACAGGATTTAGATTTATCTTCATTGGGATTTTCTTCCAAACTGACAGACGGGAAATATGTTGAAGTAAAAAGGAACTTTTTTGTAACTTCATACAATATAAAATTAGCATATTCTTTGAAAAATCAAATAAAAGGAATAAAAATTACCGATATAGACAATGTTGAAGGCGGATTAAAACCTGAATATTTCCAAAAATATGCTCAACGTGATTCTATTTCAACTAATATGGATACCGGCAGAGCTGATTTTTTGGCAAATTTTGAAAGGAATTCAATAGTAAAAGAAGATGCTAAAAATGCAACTACAAAACAAAGCCCGAAAGAAAATGACAGCTCTGATTTTAATGCATCGTTCAGTATAAAACTCCCGTCAATTGCATCATATAATAATGCAGACACAACAGACGGAACATTATACACTTGGTATTTGAAACCAAACAAAACAACCATTATCGAATTGCAGTACGTTGTATATAGCGGTTGGGCAATAACATTTTTACTGCTCGCCGGAATTGCATTGCTGATATACTTGGCAAGAAGAATTTTACGCCACGACGCAAATAAACGTATCGGAACTAATAATTAAAAAAGAGAGTGATTAAAACTTGTGAACATAAACCATAAAAAAAGAGGTCATTGACCTCTTTTTTTATGGTGGGCGTTATAAGACTGTCTTACGATGCTCGCATTAGACGGCTTTCGCATCGGCTCAACTGTCCCGCTGACAGCCTGACTTCTTCGCCGATGGCTTCAGCCTTTGCTCGCATCGCGCCGAACTTAATATATATAACGTCTCGTCAGAATAACAAACCATAAAAAAAGAGGTGCTGTGACCTCTTTTTTTATGGTGGGCGTTATAAGACTCGAACTTATGACCCTCTCCTTGTAAGGGAGACGCTCTACCAACTGAGCTAAACGCCCTTATTTCTTCGGCTTGTCTTTCGACAAAATATATACTATATTAAACATTTTTTTATGTCAACTGTATTTTATGAAACTTTTTTATTTTTTATTCGTCATTATGTATGTAAGGTTAGAAGAGAGGTATGAAAAAAATATTATGACAACAGAAATTGCGGATTATGAAAGAGTTGATTTAGAGCAAAATACAGATGAGCAAATACAAACATTCGATAATGTTGTTTATGAAGATGATATTTTGCAATGTTACTTAAAAGAAATCGGTAAAATCGAATTATTAAAATCAGAAGAAGAAAAGGAGCTGGGGAAACTTATTAAAGAGCAACATGACAATATGGCTATGCGCAAACTTGTCCAAGCAAATTTAAGACTTGTTGTCAGCATTGCCAAAAAATATGTCGGAAGAGGAATACTTTTTATGGATTTAGTCCAAGAGGGTTCTATCGGATTAATGAGGGCAGCCGAGAAATTTGATTATACTAAAAACTTTAAATTTTCTACTTATGCAACCTGGTGGATAAAACAAGCAATAGTAAGAGCAATAGCAAATAATTCGCGCTCAATCAGAATACCTGTTCACATGGCAGACAAAATCAGAAAATATAAAAGTGCCTTTAATATTTTAACTGAAGCATTAGACAGAACTCCGACAGATCAAGAATTATGCGAATATTTAAGGATTGAAGAAAAACAGCTAAAAAAAATAAAAGAATCAATTATTCCCGAACCATTAAGCCTTGAAACAGCAGTTACAGATGATTTATGCATTGGTGATTTTATTGAAGACAAAGCCTGTACAAATCCTGATTCAAGAACCGAATCGGAAAACCTGCACAAATCGTTTGATAATTTACTCAAAATTTTGACCGAACGAGAACGAAGCGTTATAAAAGAACGCTTCGGAATAGAGTCAAACAGGCCCAAAACACTATTAGAAGTCGGAAATATCCTTGGATACTCCAAAGAAAGGATAAGACAAATTGAAAGCATAGCATTAAAAAAAATGTACCTAAACCCGAAAACAAGACATTTTAAAGACTATATTAACAACTAGTAAATCTTTCATCAATTCATCTCCGGTAAATATTTTACCGGTTTTTCTTTTGCTACACACCCAATAAAGACTTTGCAAACTCGATAGACTGCTCGTTTATATCTCCGCCCGCAAGTTCTGCCAAAGCTTTTATGCGATTTTCACCCGTCAAAACATATACATCCACTTTTGTTTCATCTTCTTGTGATTTTCGAACATAAAAATGTTTATCCGCTTTTGATGCAATTATAGGCTGATGGGTAATAACTATTATCTGATGAGATTTTGAAAGATTTTCTATTTCATCGGCAACACTTTGCGCCGCATGACCGGAAATTCCGGTATCTATTTCATCAAAAATTACCGTATCTATATCATCATTTTGAGCAAAAATAGATTTGATAGCAAGCATTACGCGCGAAATTTCACCGCCTGATGCAACTTTTGCCAAAGGCTTTAAATCCTCCGACACATTTGTCGATATCATAAATTCAACATTATCAGCGCCGTTTGAAGATAAATCTTTTGGCTCGATTCTTATCTCAAATCTGGCTTTCGGAAGTTCGAGCAATTCTAATTTATCTTGTATCAGAACAGATAATACCTGCGCATAATTTTTTCTGTGTTCTGTTATTTTGGAAGCAATCTGTTTTAATTCATTTTCTAAAGTGTTTATTTGATTAGTTAAAACTTCAATATTCTGTGTTGAATATTCGATTCCTGAAAGTTCAGAACAAAACTCATCATAACTTTTCAAAACAGTTTCTAACGTTCCGCCGTACTTATGTTTTAATTTGTCTAAATTATAAATACGTTCCTGAATATCATTTAATCTTTGAGTGTCATTATCTAAATTTTGACTGTAATCGCGTAAAAAAGAAGAAATCTCGCGCAGATTTTCAGACAATTCGGCAAACTGATTATTAACTTCTTCCAATTTGCTATCAAAATCCGCGGCTTTTGAAATATCGGTTTTTATATGCGCAACAGCCTCCATAATTGAACCGTCATCCCCGTTTATCGCCCAATATGCTCCGCCTGTTAATTCTTTTAATTTTTCGGCATTTGCAAGAATCTCCAATTCGCCTGCCAATTCATCATCTTCCGTCGCTGATTGAATTTGGGCTTCTTCAATTTCATTTATTTGGAATTTTAAAAAATCTATTTGAGATTCTGTTGCATTTGCACCATTGCGAGCTTCTTCCAAATTTTTTCGCAAACTTTCATACTCTTTATATTTTTGTCGATATTCATTCAAAATAGAGCCGTAAACATCTCTGCCATACGAATCTAAAAGATTTATATGGTATTGGGGCTGCAAAAAAGTATATGTCTGATGCTGGGAATGAATATCTACAAACATCGTTCTTATATTTTTTAAAAGTTCCTGACTTACTAATGTGCCATTAATTCTTGAGCGCACCGCACTCTGTGTAATCTCTTTTGATATAACTATTTCGGAGCCTAAATTATCTATACCGTTTTGTTCAAAAATTTCCGATAAATCCTGCTTTGTATTATCAATAATAATTTCAATAACAGCTTTATCTTTTCCAGTTTTTATAACTTCTTTTGAAACACGAGAAGAAAACACCAAATCTATAGCATTTAGAAGAATACTTTTCCCTGCGCCTGTTTCACCCGTGATAATATTGAGCCCGGAATCAAAATTGGTGCACAATTCATCTATTAATATATAGTTTTGGAGTTTTAATTGTTTTATCATTTTATTTACACATTAGCACCGCAGCATTTTTTGAATTTTTTACCGCTGCCGCAAGGACAAGGGTCATTTCTGCCGATTTTTTTAGATAAATCTATTTCAGGTTTATTTTCTTCTTCTTCAATTATACCCAGAGTATTTGAAAACGCATTTGAACGATACAATACAGTCGTTGAAGACATTATTTTGTTATTTACGTATCTGCGTTTATATTTTTTCAAAAGTTCATCTAAAGTATAATTTTTACCTAAAACAGCATTGACAATTTCCATAAAGTTTGAATGTTTATCAGCAACCATTTTTATTAAATTAGCACTATACTTGTCATTTTCAAGAAAGTATTTTATACATTCCGCATAATTAACAACCTTGGTATAATCTTTAACCTCAAAAATTTTGTTAAAAGTTCCGTAGAACGGAATTGCGTACAAACCTAACTCTCTATCATATATAATACCTACATCGTAAATTTCTTCATGCGAAGAAAAGCCGCCTAAAGAGTTTTCCAAGAAATTGTCATACGAATTGTTAAATTCTCTTACGCTAAAGAATTTGTACTCTTCGGGTTCTTTTATTAATTCTTTATACTCCGCTTTTGTACCTTCTTCTGCAAAATCATTAAATATACCGATTAAATCATCCGCACATTTATTTATGGTAATAACCTCTGTTGTACCAAAGAAATCAACAAACTTTTTATATATGTCTTCTACATCATCTTCAATTTCTTTTTGCTTTTCAGGATTGTCCAAATATACAAGTTCAGGATTTTGAATAATTTTTGCAACCGCAAATCTGTATGCATCAGTTTTGCGATTTGACGGCAATACTCCTGAAATTTCCAACAAATAATAATCCCCATCAATACATAAAATTCTTGCTATAACATAATTACCTGAACCAATTCCGCGGAACGCCGTCATTTTCATTAAAGATGTAATTATGTATTTTCGTTCATTTACAATATTGAATAATTCGAAACCGGTTTTAGTAACTCTTTTTATTTCAAAAACCGAAGATATGGAATCTTCCATAGCTTCTACTATTTTTTTTGCTTCTTTATCAAGATTTTTAGTATTCTCTAAATATAATTCCGGAATACTTTTTAAATCTTCTCCGACATTACGTTCCAGAATATAGCTAAAACAAGCAGCTTGAAAAGACACACCATTTTTGGAATTTTCGCCGATTGTTTTTAAATATTCATTAAAATCATCCTTTATATCCTTGTGAGATTGGATAAAATCCGCTATATCTCTAATTACGCCATTTATGCTTTCCATGCGTTCTTCGATATTCATATATGTTCTCCCTTTTGTCTATTATACTTATTTAGAATATAATATATTCCTATTTTATTCAATATA
>OMVC01000189.1 GCA_900314375.1 uncultured bacterium | reverse complement strand
GCTGAAATGAATTCAGCATGACAGGAAAATTTGTCACCCTGAACTTGTTTCAGGGTCTTATACTATTGCGCAAAATGTAAAATATTCCAAGGAATGTTTTACATTACTTTTCTAATTTGGCTATTTCTTTTGCCAAATCATCAAGTTTTTGTTCAAGTTTTTTATTATCAGCTTTTAAATTATTTATTTTCGCTTTATTTGTTTCGACTTTTGCAATTAAGTTCTGCACTTTTAAATTCAAATCCTTAACTGCATTAACCATGGCATAGAACATTTCATCCCAGCGTATTTTGAGATACCCGTTTTGGTCTTTTGAAACGGCATTAGGGAATATTTTCTTTAAGTCTTGAGCGATAACCCCGACACGAGTAGGCTTTTTGCCTTCAGTTTTGTATGAATAATTATATATAGCAAGCTTTAATAATTCATCATAACTTGGGGTGAATTTTTCACCAATATTTTTTAACCGCGCATCACTTCTAATATTAGGACAACAAGACGAACCGACATCCTCATCATAATTATACGCAGCATTTAAAATATTATCATTTGTTATAACACGATCTAGATAATGATTACCTACCGAATACTGTTCTTTTCTTAAAATGGGGCCAGCGGCACTTGGGTTTGTCCAATCGTAACTGCCCGGATTATTCACTCTGCACTCACAACTTTCACTTAAAGTATAAGCTTCACGATGAATAGCATTACTACCAACAGATTTACGATTTATTACAGGAGTCCAAGGTACAAGCGGAGCGTGACCACCAAGATTTGTTCTTATGCCGTGGGCTGCTATACCGTAGTCACCACCTTTATGAGTACCAAAAAACGATTGTCCGCGAACAATTAAATCACCGTTTATAATAACAGCAGAAGAGTTTCTATTATTTTCTCCGCCTAAATCGGAATGAACTTCTAATGTTGCAGGACCGTATTGAGTAGAATTTCCGATATATACATGTTTACCGCTTGGCACGACGATATTTTTTTGAATAGCTCCGTCTACGGCAAGACAAGTTGCATTGACTATATTTACCTGTTTTAAAAAATTATAGCACGAGTTATACCCGATTGAAGTTCCATTATCGCCCTTCCCGGCATTGATCCTTGCCCCTATAGTAACACTATTACCACCCTTGGTCCAAGAATCATATCCTAGGACAACCGAATTATTCTTTGGCATGCTAGTACTATATCCTACCAAAACAACATTGTTTTTATCTCCCGATGTCAAACTATTACTGATAAGTACATTATGCCATCCTCGCGAAGAATTAGGACCGATAGTTACAGTATGATGCCCGCTTGATGATGATGCAAAATACCCGATAGCAACATTATGCCCATCAACAGAACTATTCCACAACGCTACAGCACCTATTGCTGTATTATTAGAAGCTTCTGATGACGGATCATGAAAGGACCCAATACCTAAAGCAGTAGTTTTTTTTGCCGTATACATACTATTACTAGATGACCCTCCAAAAATAATATTATTATCAGGATTATCAGGATTTTCTGCATTTAGACTGGGGAAAGCAGATAACATACCCACTTTAGAGCCAATTCCGCTACCGTAATAAAAATCTATCTGGTTTTGGTAATTATGGGAAGTCATAGAAGTATCGCGTTTTCTTGATCTTATAATCAATTTTGAATAAGGACGGAAACCTGATTTCGCAGCATCAGCATCATCAGGGGTTACTCCGACAAACGCTTGTTGAGATAATAACTTGTTTGGCTCATCAAAATATATATGACCACCGTTTGTATCACCCGCAACAGAACTCCAAACTGTACCTGTTGCCATATTTGAATATCTTGCTGTAAACATAGGAGCAAGTGCTGCCATCAATACCGCCAATACAGCCATAATGACAAGAAGTTCCGCTAACGTAAATGCACTAAATTTTATTATTTTCATTTGTTACTCCGATATTTCTTTTCAAGATTGTTTAGACTTCTGTTTAATGCCGAAATCTTTGTTTTGGCATTTTTATTTGCAGATTTTAAATATTTAACATCATTTTCCATATTGAATAAATCTGCCGCTACGGTTTCAATTTTTGCACTCAAAGTTTTTATGGCATTTATTACCGCATAAAACATTTCATCCCAACGTATGCTCAAGAAACCGTCTTTGCCTTTCGTAACAGAGCTCGGGAATACTTTTTGTAAATCCTGCGCAATAACACCTACCTGAGGAGTTTTTGTCTTATCCGATTTAAAAGTATAATTATACGGAACCAAACTCAAAACTTGTTCTAAACCGTCATTATTTAGTATTATATTATCTTTCAAACGTTCATCCGACAAACAACTCCCCAGTCTTTCATATCCGTTTTTGCATTGAGCTCCGCGCTTATATGTAGGATGTAAAGTCCATTTTGAATTTGCTTGCCTACAGATGTAAGCATTTCTGCCCAAAAAATTACTATTTGGCTCATCAGAATTACAATAATTATAATCTCCTGGAACAGCAGCTTCACGCGTTAAGGTATACGCTCTGCCACTTTGAGACGGATATATATCCCCTTTGACAACCAAATTTGAATTAAGAACAACCGTACCGGTTCCGTAAGCAGAAGCCTGAGAATGATGAATTTCTAACGGAGCACGGCCGCCAAAAAGATCAGAAGGCCCGCCTAAATATATGTGTTGACCTGAATTTTCTATATTATTATTAAAATATTTACCGGTTGAACCTGATTTATACCCGATACAAGCAAAACTGCTGTTACTATTCGGATTCACTACATCACAGGCATCATACCCGATAACAGTCATATTTGAAGTATTTTCTCCTTGCTTATGGTATGAACCATAACCGATAATTGTATTGTTGTCTTTCCCGCCGGTAAACCTTGAACCTATGATAACATTATTGCTTGCAGTTCCTGCTGTGTCATTAGCTCCAAAACTATTACCGACTTCAGCTCCTATAAATACATTTTTGTCCCCATGAGTTTGAACACTCATGGCTTTTGAACCGATTGCAATATTGTGATTATTATTGGTAAAACCTGCGGCACCTGAACCGGCACTTTCTCCTATATATATATTAGCAAACCTGCCGTCACTTAAATTTTGAGCCCCCGTACCTGCATTGTTACCTACAAAAATGTTAAATCCATATACAGCGTTAGCATCAAATTGTGTTCCAAAAGAGCCGCCTTTAGCAACATAATTTCCGATAAATGTTGCACCCTGCAATGTTGTGTTGTGTCCAGGAGCAATCGTATTTAATCCTACAATAGTATTCCCTCGCGAATGACTGCCTAACGAGTTGTAATTAGCTCCGAAAAACAGATTATCACTATTATCCAATTTTATATACGCTGAAGGAACACCATCCATTCTCGTATTTGTTGTCGGGGAATACCTTAATTGAATTTGATTGGCGTTATTAGAATGAACTGCAAACTTGCCGCAATTATTTTCTGCATTCCGTCCGATGAAAGCACATGTATCCCACCTAGGAATACCCGAATCAAAAAATACCGAGATTTCAGGGTCATGCTTTAAAAATTGCCATACAGGCTCATTCGCAACAAAATCAGCTTTAGCACGTCTTGTTACTATAGGAGTTGCCGCTGCAAACAATATTGCAATTATAGCTAAAACTATCAATAATTCTGTTAGTGAAAACGCACGTTTATATTTGATTCTCATCCTCGACATACTCCGACATAATACTATATAATTAATTATATCATACATTACAATAGAATTCAATATTGTTGCATTAAAAAGAAGGTTTGGAGGGTTGGAGATTTTGAGCGTTGGAGGGAAAATCGCGTTCAGAAGATGAGGATGCCGATTACAAAAGTTTACATTACCCGAAATCTTTACATGGTATCATCATAATATGATAAATGATTACCGACTCAAATGGATAATTTGCGTATTTGTTATAATGGGAAATTTCTTGGGAATGTTGGATTCTTCGGCAGTTCAACTTGCACTCTATCCGATTTCTGAAGGGTTAAAAATCTCCTTATCGCAGGTTCAGTGGGTAATAATTGCGTATATGCTTGTTTTAACAGTCCTTTTACCGTTTTTTGGAAAGCTTGGTGATATATTTCCTAAAAATAAAATTTTCTCAATCGGATTTTTAATATTCGGACTTGGCGCATTATGTAACTGCTTTGCTCCGACATTTTATATATTAATAATATTCAGATGTATAGAAGCAATCGGAGCTTCAATATTACTTGCAAACGGCCCTGCTGCTATTGCATCATTATTTAAAGGAGAAGACAGAGGAAAAGCTTTAGGACTTAATGCTTCACTTGTCGCTGTCGGAGGGTTAAGCGGACCTGCTATTGGCGGAGCTTTTATACATTTTTTCGGATGGAGAACACTTTTTCTTCCGTCCGTTCCGTTTGCGATACTTGGCGCTATTGTCGCGTATAAAATTTTCCCGTCTGTTAACCGTAAAAAAGAAAATCTTAAATTCGATTATAAAGGTTTTTTATATTTCAGTATTGCCTTATGTGCGCTGTTACTTGCAATATCGGAAGGTCACAGCTGGGGGTGGAAATCTTTAAAAATAATTTCCTTAGGAACGCTAACGCTATTATTCGGCGGTTTATTCTATTTTAGAGATAAAAAAATAAACTACCCTATGATAAATTTTAAAATGTTTAAAATTAAGCCGTTTACTTATGGAAATATTGCAGTCATGACTTCATACATGACGATGTTTACAAATGCTATTTTATTACCCTTATTTCTCCAGCAAATAATGAAATATAATGCATTTATAACAGGCTTGCTAATCCTTCCGTACTCGGTTGCTTCATGCATTGTTGCGCCTTTTGCAGGAAGTTTATCAGGCAAATACGGAAGCCGTATACTCACCCTTATAGGACCTTCAATTTACATAATTTCGCTCATTATCTTTACCACCTTTAATACACATACTCAAATGTGGCAGATTATTGCGGCATCATTCATTATGGGATGCGGAAACGGTTGCTTTCAATCACCATCTAACAACGCAATATTAACAAGCGTTAAAAAAAGCGAACTCGGTATTGCCAGCGGAATACTTTCTCTAGCAAGAAACATGGGAAACATTTTAGGTGTTGCAATTACAATCACGCTTTTTGATAGCTTTTTGCACAACAATCTCGCTGATAAAATGCAATATACAAACGCTTTTCTAAATTCGTACCACCTTACCATGTGTTTTGGTATTTTGTTCGGAATAATATGTTTATTATGCGCATTTATTGCTTATAAACCGCAAACGAACAAAAATTAAATAGTATATTGAAAAATTTTTTTATCTGTATTAAAATTTTAGTGTAAAACTTACACTAAAAGAATTATGATTGGCGGAATTTATGACAGATATTAGAAATATAGCAATAATAGCACACGTTGACCACGGGAAAACAACACTCGTTGACTGTTTACTTAAACAAGCAGGCGTTTTTAGAGAAAATCAGCATGTTGAAGAACGTGTATTAGACAGTAACGATTTGGAAAGAGAACGCGGAATTACAATTCTGTCAAAGAATATCGCCATAAACTATAAAAATACAAAAATTAATGTCGTTGATACTCCGGGGCACGCGGATTTTGGCGGTGAAGTCGAACGTGTTTTGGGTATGGTTGACGGCGCATTATTGATTGTTGATGCTGCTGAAGGTCCTATGCCACAAACAAGATTTGTATTATCCAAAGCTTTAGAATTAGGTTTGAAAATTATCGTTGTCATAAATAAAATCGATAAACCTGCAGCAGAACCGCTGACTGCGTTAGATAAAGTTTTTGATTTATTTACGGAATTAACAGACAGAGAAGATTTAATTGATTTTCCGTTTATTTTTGCAAGCAGTTTACAAGGATTTGCAATAAACGAGCTTGAAGACGAAAGAAAAGATATGGTTCCGTTGTTGGATTGCATATTGAAAAATATTGCACCACCTGAAGGGGATTCAAATAAGCCGTTTCAATTCAGAGCAACAACTCTTGATTATAACGAATACGTCGGCAGAATTGTAATCGGAAGAATTGTTCAAGGGGTTGTTCATTCGCAAGATACAGTTTGTTGGATTCAAGCTGACGGAACACAATCAAAAGGAAAAATAACAAAGCTGTTCGGATTTCACGATTTGGGCAGAACAGAAATTCAGGAAGCTTCCGCAGGCGACATCGTAGGAATTGCAGGATTTTCAGATATTCAAATTGGAGAAACTCTTTGCGACCCTGAAAACCCGCAAGCATTACCATTAATTAAGGTCGATGAGCCGACTTTACAAATGAATTTTTCGGTAAATGACAGTCCTTTTGCAGGTACGGAAGGTAAATTTGTCACTTCACGCCAATTAAGAAAAAGACTTTATACAGAATTGGAGAAAAACGTATCATTAAGAGTTGAAGATACTGATTCAACGGACTGTTTCAAGGTTTCAGGCAGAGGGGAATTGCATTTAAGTATTCTTATTGAGACAATGCGCCGAGAAGGTTACGAATTTGCCGTTTCAAAACCTGAAGTTATCTTTAAAAATATCAACGGCGAACAATGTGAGCCGTACGAAAACTTAATGGTAGATGTTCCTGATGAATATGCAGGTTCCGCAATAGAAAGATTATCAAACAGAAAAGCCGAGATGAAAGATATGAAATCCGCAAAAGGCAGAACACATTTAACATTCCATATTCCTGCACGCGGACTAATCGGCTTTAGAAACGAATTTATAAGAATGACAAGAGGGGAAGGAATTATGTATCATACATTCCTTCACTACAGACCTTATGCAGGCGATATAAACCGTCAAAGATGCGGTTCAATTATTGCACACGAGCAAGGGGAAGCTATTCCTTATGCTCTGGCACAATTTGAAGACCGTGGGGTTTTCTTTGTAACGCCTAAAACTAAAGTTTATCGCGGAATGATTATAGGTGAAGGCAACAGACCCCAAGATATCGTTGTAAATATTTGTAAGACAAAAAAATTAACCAATATGAGAAGTTCAACCGCAGATGTTATGGTAACACTTCAAGCTCCGAAAATATTATCACTTGAAGAAGCTTTAGAATATATATCTGATGATGAATTAGTTGAAATTACTCCTGAAAACATAAGACTTCGCAAAGCCGATTTAACCAGAAAAATATACAGCTAAATCCATTCGGTAATTTCTTTTTTACTTGGTTCCCAAATTCCTTTTTCATGATTACCTGTTTTGCAATATCTGCAAAACGGAATCGGCTTTGAAAGAGCATTTTCCAATGCTCGCATATTATGAACTTTGTATATATCAACATAATCATAAGGGGTAACCTCAAGATTTGTATTAAAATATTTGTTAAAATGTTCAATATGAGCAACCGTACAACAAGTATACAGTTTACCTTTTTTTAAAGTTGCACAATTCTTTACGGCGCACCAATCGGATGAATTTACATAATATTGCTTCCCATCAGGATCCAGAGTATATTTTATCCATTCCTTATCGCCGTTTTCGGTTCTTCGCAAGCTTGTAAATCCGCAAAAAACACCATACTCTTTTGCAGTTTGTTGAATTTTGTCATAATCAAGAGTTAAATCATACTTTGATATCCATAATTGAATATTGTTATCTCTACAAGCCTGCCAAAAATCATCCGCCCTATTTTGCAATAATATACCGTTAGTAATAACAACAAGCTTGGTATCGGGAAATAATCTTCTTGCTATCGGAAAAAATTCAGTTACTTGAGGGTGTAATAACGGTTCTCCTCCAAGTAAAAATATAGAACCGACTGCTCCATTGGTTAATTTTGACAGACGCGTCAAATCGCACTCATAAGTATCCAAATCAAGATAAAATTCATCAGCTAAAGGAGAAAAATGAGTACATCCTTTACAATTCAAATTACAATGATCAACCAAATGAATATCAATTTTTTCTATCATACTATATTCCCCTCTTATTCTATTAGCTTTCCTTCAAATAAATCCATAACCATATTTACATTATCAGAATGATAAGCGGAATCAGCTCTTGATATAGTTTTATATGAAGTTCGCCTTGTTTCATTATCAGACTGTTCAAAAGAATTTTCATCCGCAGATAAAGCATCATTAATATCTTCTTTTGAAGGAGGGGTTTCTTCTACAGATTGCCTGGGCAACTCCTTTTTGACATTAGAAACAGGTGTTTCGGCTGATTGAGTTTTTAGCTTATCATCACCAGCTTGATGTCCGCGAACAATAACTTTAGGTTGAGTACCGAAAACCTTTTGAGCAGATTCGGTTAAAAACGCATATCTTTCACCTTCCGGACCGAAGCTTTTCAACCATGTATCATTTTTTATAGCTATTATAATTTCTTCAGCAGTCATTTTAACAGGGACAGCCTGCTGTTTTAATATAGCACGCGACGGAAAACTTGAAATGTTATCAAGGAAAGTTGTCCATAAGGTTTTTATATTGTCACCGCCTGAAGACATTGGAACATCTATCAATTCTGGTTCATTAGCTTTTTCTATATGTTCATTTCTCGCTATAGGCTTTGCTGTTTTTTCTATTTTTTCTTCTGTTTTAATTTTTTCTTTTATTGGCGTCGGAGCCTTCATTTCAGATTTTAAAACAGGAGAAGGCGGTGTATTATAAGCTGAAACATTCACCATTTTGTGAGATGTACCTGCTTCAAGCATTTCAATTCTTTTTTGCAAATCCGTTAATTTCGTATTTTCAGCCAAATTGGACATATCAAGAATTGCCACATCCAACCACAATTTCGGTTCGCTTGTTAACTTTAATTCTTTTGTATAATTTGCGCATTTATCTATTAAAGCAACAAGCTGATGAACTTCTATATTTTCTGTCAATTTTTCCAGTTTTTTTATTTGCTCTTTATTTAAAGACACAACATCTGTAGAATTTTTAGCTTCTAAAGATTTAATAATTAAAGCATTTCGCATATATTCAAGCAAATTTGATAAAATTTGCGAAGGTTCATTTCCCGAATTATAAATGTCATTTAATTTATTTAATGCCTCGTTTTGGTTTGAAGAAACTATAGCACCAAATAATGCACTTAAGGATTCAAAAGATAAACGCCCCAAAATTCTATTTATATCGTCTACAGAAATTTTATTCTCCGATGAGCTTAACACACTTAATTGGTCAAGCAACGCAATACTGTCGCGCATACCGCCTGCAGAATTTTGTGCGATATAAGTTAGGGCATCATCTTCAATGTTTATACCTTCTTTATCGGAAATATAGCGCAAATGTTTTGATATATCATCAGTTGTAATACGTTTAAAATCAAACCTTTGACAACGGCTTTTTATTGTATCAAGAACTTTATGAACTTCTGTAGTCGCAAGAATAAAAATAACATTTGCAGGAGGTTCTTCCAGCGTTTTTAATAACGCATTAAACGCTGTTGTCGTAAGCATGTGAACTTCGTCTATTATATAAATTTTGTAACGGCTGTGAACAGGCGACATTGCAACGTTTTGAATAATTTCTTCCGCATCACTGACCGATCTGTTACTTGCAGCGTCAATTTCAATTACATCAATGGGAATTGCATTAGTAATATTTTTACAATTTTCACACTCATTACAAGGGGAAACCGTAGGACCCTTTTCGCAATTTAGTGATTTCGCAAAAATACGTGCGGTAGAGGTTTTTCCGGTTCCTCTCGGACCGGTAAACAAATATGCATGTGATATTCTGTCAGATTCTATTGCATTTGATAAAGCTTTTTTAATATGTTCCTGACCAACAATTTCTTCAATCTTTTGCGGTCTGTATTTACGATATAAAGGTATATAATTCTTATTCATGATAAAGTTATTATATCAAAGAAGAATAAAAAAGGATAATTTATGAACATAATTAAACCTAAAAAATTAAAACAAGGAGATACCATAACATTTATTGCGCCTTCAGGTAATATAGATGAAGATAAAGTATTAAATGCTAAA
>OMVC01000132.1 GCA_900314375.1 uncultured bacterium | reverse complement strand
AAATTTTCCAATGCCGCAGCGGTATCTGAAAAATTTTTAAATGTCGGCGCTAAATCAATAACATTGTATCTATCCTTAATTTTTTCAAATTTTTCTGACCCTTCAAAAGTTTGACAGGAATAAAATTGGGTATTGGGAATTTCAAATAATCTGAAAAAATCTTCTACTTTTAAAACACGCTCTTTATCGTAAAATGTATTACCCTGCCATTTTATACCGATTTTGAATTTGTCATTATTAAAATATTTTTGTTTATACTGTTTTACTTTTTCAGAATTAGCCTTCAAATATCCGTCATCATGATGAATAAAAACATCTTCTCCGCTTTTACCAAGCACATAAGGCAAACTCAAAAACGGCAAGTGGTAATCAAAATATACATCTTTTTCAAATTCGAACATATCCATTATTTCTGCGCCGTATGAATTTTCTCTGAAAAGTTCTACCAATTCTCTTTGGGGTTTAAATATTACTTTTTTGCATCTGGAAGTCAATTCGGGCATAAAACGATAAAGCATTATTAAATCACCGAATCCTGCTTCATAATATGTATAAAGAACTTTATCAGATAAATCTTCTTTCCCTGTCCATAAAGGTTTTTCTCTCATAAGATTTGGGTATGTCTTTTCTTGTGAAACTATTGCGCTTTGTCTGCATAAACGTTCTTCAAAGTATTTTAAACCGTCTTTATAATTTTTAACCTGCATATATGCCAAAGACAAGAAATACTTTGTTTCCCAATCGTCAGGCAATATTTCCAGCGCCTTTTCATAACATTTTACAGCGCCTTGAGGATCGTTTTCGTTGAAATGAAGATATGCTAAATTGAAATAGGATTCATGACTTTTCGGGTTTAGTTCAATTGCTTTGTAATAAGCTCGTTTTGCATTTGTCCAATCAGAATTATTTTTGTAAGACATAGCAAGTCCAAATTGATATTCGTAATTTAGAGGTTCTGCTTTTGTTAAAATTTTATACACTTCTATAGCATCTTGATATCTGTTTGTTTTAGAATAAAGTTTTGCTAAATTTTCAAGATAATACGGTTCCGGATGTATTTCAATTGCTTTATTTATACAATCCTCACAGCGTTTGTATTCACCGGCCTGCAAAAACAAAACGCCAAGCAAGTCCAAAACTTCATGATTATCAGGCTCTGATTGCAAGATTTCAAGATAAATATCTCTTGCTGCCGTCAATTTCCCCTGTTGATGGAATAAAAATGCCTGTTTATATTTTTCTGATTTATCCATTCTAAAAACCTTTGCATAAATTGTAGCAAATTTAGAACAGTTGAGCAAATTGGCAATAAAAAAAATAATACCCTATTTAGGTATTATCTTTTTCATTTTTATTGTTTGATAATCTTATTCTATATCGAGATTATCTGTGGCTTGAAGCTGTTTTTTCATGATGTTGTTCATAACAGCATCTACTAACAACTCATAAGATTTTCCGTTTTCAATTCCCGGAAATTCTTCTTTGAGTTGGCTTCTGACCATTGCTTCCAGCTCTTTTGTGTCAGAAAACATTCCAAGATTATCCACACCGCTTATTGATTCCAAATAATCAGTGGTGCTTTTATCTAATGTATTTTTACCGGAGAAAGAAAGCCAACGTTGTATTGGATTGTTCGTTAGTTTTTGAACCGATTTTTTAATTCTTTCAAACATGACTTTCACACCTTCTTTATTATTACCTTCTGTATTATTTTAAAGTATTCTAAAAAAAATAATTGACTTCTTAACATATTTTATTTACAAAAGTTAACACTACATTATAGTTTACTGAAATCAACCAAATAGGAGTATTTACTTTTTAATAAATTCAATAAAGAAATTCTATTTTTCTTAACATTTTCATCTTTATCCATTACCAAAACATCATCAAAGAATTTTGCAATCGTCGGATTTAGTTTCTCTAACTGCTGTAAATATTCGTTGTAATCAGTTTTAAATTCGACGGATTTAATTTCATTATACAGAGTTTTTTCAATTTCTTCCACAAAATATTTTTCGTCAATCTCAGAACTTTGAGTATCTTTTATTATTCTGATAACACGGTTTGCATTTTCCAATAATTGTTCATTGTGAAGATTTTTAACGATTTCAACCCTTGCAACGTAATCTGATAAATCGCATAACGGATTTTTAACCGCACAAGCTTCTAAAATATTTTTATTGTATTTGTCATTTAAGAAAATAATTAATCTTTGTACAAAAAATTCATTAACCTCAGAAGCGCAATCTCTTTGTACAGGTAAAGCTTTCAATGCTGTTTTGATATATTTATCAATATCAATTTTTAAATTAGCATCCAAAACGGTTTTTATGACACCTAATGCCGCACGACGAACACCTAAAGGATCGGAAGAACCCGTCGGTTTTTTACCTGCCGCAAATACTGCACAAACCGTATCAATTTTATCGGCAATTCCTACAGTTTGACCTTCTATACCTTTTGCCGTTTCAGATTCTGCGTTCAGAGGGAAATAATGTTCTTTAATTCCTTGGACGACCTTATCATTTTCGCCCGAGACTTTCGCATAATCAGCCCCGATAAAACCTTGTAATTCCGTAAATTCAAATACCAAATGAGTTGTCAAATCCGCTTTACAAAGTAATGCAGTTCTTTCTATATCGGTTGAATTTACGCCCAAATCCAATGCTATATCTTTTGACAGAGCGATAAGCCTTTGAGTTTTATCATACATCGTACCCATTCCTTTTTGGAAGGTTACCCCTTTAAGGCTTTCCAAATAATCAACTAAAAGCTTTTTGGTATCTTCATTGAAGAAAAATACCGCATCATCCAATCTTGCTTTTATTACTCTCAAATTACCTTCACGAATATTTTTGAACTCATTACCGATATAATTTGTCATTGTAATAAATTTATTTATCAATTTGCCGTCTTTATGAAGCGCAAAATACCTTTGATGCGAAGCCATTACGGTAATTGTAACCTCGTCAGGAATTGTTAAAAATTTCTCATCAAATTCACAAACCGCAGGAACAGGATATTCAGTAATAAATGTTACTTCTTCCAATAAATCTTCCGTATAATACGGAACAGCTCCCAATTTTGAAGCTTCTTCAGTTGCTCTTTTTATTATCAATTCTTTACGCTCTTGCGGATTTACGATAACATAAGCTTTTCTTAATGCATCAATGTAATCTTCAGGCTTTGAAATTACGACATCTTGAACAGGCGCAAATCTGTGTCCTCTTGAAACATTTGAAGATTCTTTATCAATAATTTTTATTTTTACTTCTTCACTATCCAATATAGACACAACCCATTTTATAGGACGGGAAAATTTTTCTTCGTTATAACCCCAGCGCATAAAATGCGCACCCTGCAATTTCATAAAAACAGATGGAACATTTTGCGCCAATAATTCTTTTATATCTTTTCCTTTTATAACAACTTTTGCATATACATAATTATCTTCAACATACAAACTTGAAGGGTCGATATTATTTTTTCTGGCAAATCCTTCACCGGCTTTTGTTACATTTCCGTTTTCATCAAATGCGATGTTTGCTATAGGACCTTTCAAAATTTTTTCTTCGTCAGCTGTTTTTGCTTCCAACCCATAAACTAACACAGCTAAACGCCTTGGGGTTGCATAAACCTTTATATCTTCATAAGCTACTTTATTATCTTCAAAAAATGTTTTAAATCCCGTATTCAATTGCTCAATTGCTTGCGGGATAAACTTATACGGCAATTCTTCCGTTCCTACTTCTAATAAATATGTACTCATTTTCTATCCTTTAATATTCGTGTTCCTGCGATAATTATAGTAAAAGCATGAACGAAATACAAGATATCGTAATAAATCAGCATTTAAAATGTAGGAGAGGGGAAACAAAAAACCGAAACAATTTTCCATTTTCCACTTTCCATTTT
>OMVC01000187.1 GCA_900314375.1 uncultured bacterium | reverse complement strand
ATTATCAAAATACGAAAATTTTACTCGCTTCTTGATGGAAAATTAAATAACGAAATAATTTTCCATTTTCAATTAAATATAATGCATGTCCTACGCAACTTCATGTCATTACGAACATTCGAAGAATGTGTAGTAATCTCATTGATACAATTGGGCGAATTACAAATTGACATATTATATCAATGGGATTGCTACGCCCTATCGGGCTTGCAATGACTTGTCTGTCTCATTTACCCCCGAGCAATAACATGACTCAATAACCCCTCTCCTGTCCTTTTAGACACCCTCCCCCAAGGGAGGGTAAAATAAAAAGAACGAAACAATTTTCCATTTTCCACTTTCAATTTACCATTAAATAAATAGCTTGCCCTCTTGTCCGCTTGCTCTCCGAACCTCCGTTAAAATTCCCCTCAATAAGTGTATAACCGTAGTATATACAAGGCTTGCAATCTATAAGTGTTTGTAATACAATAAATGTGTATAGTAACGCTTTTAAAAGGAGGAAGCTAATATGGAAACTTACGGTATTGAAAAATGGGGAATTATCTCTCCATCAGCAGTTCACAGAAACTGGACACCGGCTCAATTAACAGAAGCTGCACTACGTCGTGGTGAAGGTTCTTTATCAGAAACAGGTGCTTTGGTTGTTACGACAGGTAAATATACAGGTCGTTCACCTAAAGATAAATTTATCGTTGATACTCCGGGAGTACACGACGAAATCGCATGGGGCAAAGTTAACCGCCCAATTTCAAGAGAACAATTTAATTCTATTAAAGGAAAAATTGCATCTTATTTACAAAACAGAGAAATCTTTATTTTTGACGGTTATGCAGGCGCAGACAAAACTTACACTCAAAAATTCCGTGTAATAAACGAACTTGCAAGTCAAAACTTGTTTATTCATCAATTATTAATCAGACCTACAGCTGAAGAATTAGCAAGCTACGGTGAACCTGATTATACAATACTTTGTGCTCCGGGATTCAAATGTGATCCTGAAGTTGACGGTGTAAATTCCGAAGCTTGTATAGCTATCGACTATGAAGCTCATACAATCATTATTTGCGGTTCTCAATATGCAGGTGAAATCAAAAAATCTGTATTCGCAACAATGAACTACATAATGACAAAGAAAAATGTATTACCTATGCACTGCTCTGCTAATATGGACCCTGCAACAGGTGAAACGGCAGTATTCTTCGGTCTTTCAGGAACAGGTAAAACAACATTATCTGCAGACCCTTCAAGAAAACTTATCGGTGATGACGAACACGGTTGGTCACCTGACGGCGTATTCAACTTTGAAGGCGGATGCTATGCAAAATGTATTAACTTAACTGAGGAAAACGAACCTGATATTTATCATGCTATCAAATTCGGTTCTTTGGTTGAAAACGTTATAATGAATCCTGAAACTAGAGAATTAGATTTCTTTGACGGTTCATTGACAGAAAACACTCGTGTAGGCTACCCTGTTGATTACATCAACAATTCTGCAATTCCTTCAAAAGGCGGAATTCCGAAAGTTGTTGTATTCTTAACAGCTGATGCATTCGGTGTATTGCCTCCAATCTCAAGATTAGACAAAAACGCTGCTATGTATCACTTTGTAACAGGTTTCACTTCAAAATTAGCAGGTACTGAAAGAGGTATTACAGAACCTCAACCGACATTCTCAACATTATTCGGTGAACCGTTTATGCCGATGGATGCTTCAGTTTACGCTAAAATGTTAGGTGACAAGCTTGATAAATACGGAACAAAAGTTTATCTTGTAAATACAGGATGGGCAGGCGGTTCTGCAGCTTCAGGCGCTAAGAGAATGAAATTATCTTACACAAGAGCAATGGTTACAGCAGCTTTGAACGGTTCATTTGACAATGTGGAATTCAAACATCATGATATCTTCAATGTTGATTATCCTACATCTTGTCCTGATGTTCCGTCAGAAATGCTTGATGCTCGCGGAATGTGGGAAGATAAAGCAGCTTACGACGAACAAGCTAACAAATTGGCTCAAATGTTTGCTGATAACTTCAGTGCAAAATATCCTAACATGCCATCTGAAATCGTTGCAGCAGGCCCAAAGCCTCTTAGCAGAGTATAGTTTTATATATTCTGCATAAAACGAAATTGAAAATGCCTTGAATAATTTCAAGGCATTTTTTTCTTGTTTGTTTCAAAAATATCATCATAATCACAATCAAATTGGTGTAAATATATTTTGTATGGCAAAAATATTATATTTAAAATTATTTTTATTAATGCCTTTATAATTTTCATATTTAATCCTAATCCGTGCTATTTGCCTGTTAATTTTAATTCATTATAACACTAGAATGTTTGTATGGCAAATAGCACGAAAGATATTTTTAAATATAATGTAAAACACTATCGTAATTTAAAAGGTTTCACGCAAGAAGATTTAAGTGAAATGACGGGTATAAGCAGTGACTATTTGTCTGAAATTGAAAGGGGTAAACGTACTCCGAGTTTTAAAAGAATATTATTGATTGCAGAAGCTTTAGATATAGAAGTTTATAAATTATTTAAACCGTTAAATTTGTAGATTGCATATATTTTTTACTTACGAAATTTATTTTTTCATTGCAGGAATGAGGATTTTTGCTTCAACGTTTTTTACTCCTTCTATACTGTTATTAAACCCGTTATAAAGTTGTGCTGAAGTTTTGGCATCACAAAATTTTCCGCTTGTGACAAGAGCGGTGCATCTTAATTGCTCCAAGTCTTCATCATTGTTTATATTAAAGGCAATTACATCAATTTGAACATCACGACGTATTTTTATAAGGTTCATAACAAAAGTACAAGGGCTTTCGTCGCAATTTTCACCGCCGTCTGTTAAAAGTATGATATGTTTTTTACCTGTAAACCCCATAAAATCGTATTTTATGGCTTGTTTAAGCGAATAGGTTATAGGGGTCATTCCGCGCGGTTTTCTTTTTAAGAGTGCAAAACTAATATTTTCGGAATTATTTCTCGCAATCGGAGCGGCAAGTGTGGAGGCTCTGCAAGCTTCCATAGGCGTAAACCCCATTTTATGCCCGTAAATTCTCAAACCTACTTGGGTATCAGGGTTAATTTTGGGCAAAATTTTTTTCATGGAATCAAGCATCAGGTTAAATTTTGTATCATTTTCAAGCGGTTCATTCATACTGTTTGAGTAATCAAGGATAAATAAAAGTTTTTCGCCTGCTTGAGGGTTGTAGCTAAAATTTTGCGGATTATACAACCCGTAACCTGCGCCGTAGCTTTTACTAACACTACAAAATACCAGTATAAAAAATAATATTTTTTTCATACAAGAATTATTATTCGGATGTTAAAATTTTATATTCCCCAAATTAGTACATTTTTTTCATTTGTTTTTGTAATAAGATAACCGCATTTGCTTCAATCGCAAGTTTTTGTCCGACTGCATCAAGGTTTTCTTTTGTTTTAGCTTTTATAGAAAAATCTTGAGGGTTAATTTCTAAAATATGAGCCAGTATTTCCTTCATTTTAGGGATATACGGCATCATTTTCGGGGCTTGTGCAATTATATTTGAATCAACATTTACGATTTGGTAACCTTTTTCTTTTATAAGGTCATAAACTCTTTTTAAAAGAATGGTGCTGTCTATATCTTTGTATTTGGAATCGGTATCGGGGAAAAGCGTTCCTATATCGTCTAATGCAAGCGCCCCGAGCATTGCATCAATCAAAGCGTGAATTAAAACATCCGCATCAGAATGTCCTAAAAGTCCTTTTTCGTGGGTAATTTTTACTCCGCCGATAATTAAATCTCTGCCTTCTATTAATTTATGGATGTCGTATCCTATTCCGATTCTATACATAATTATCCCTCTGTTTTTTTGAAAACAAATTTTTCAACAGCCTTTACAAAACCGTCGTTTTCGCATGTATCGGTTATGTAATTCGCGCAAGCCTTTAATTCTTCCGTTCCGTTACCCATAGCAACTCCGATTCCGCCTGATTGAATTAAATCGATATCATTATTTTGGTCGCCTATTGTTAAAACTTCTTCTTTTCTTAGTCCCCATAATTTACATAAAAACTCGACGCCGATTGATTTTTTTGCATTAGTTGGACCTATTTCGCAAAAATACGGGGTGGATTTTACTATATATAAATCAGGATACTTGTTTTTAAGAATTTCCACCCATCCTGTAACTCTGTTTGCATCTTGGATATCAATTGCAAGAAGTTTATTAACATTGTTTTTTATTTCCAAATCGTCAAACGAACAAACCGTGTAATCTACGAATTTACCTTGAATATAGAATTTGATAATATCATTATCATTTTCTACGTATAATTTATCATCTATATATAAGTTCAGGTGAACATTATTTACCCTTGCCCATTTGATAATTTCTTTAGCGTAGTTGTCAGGCAGATTAGTTTGATACAAAGTATTCCCGTCCATATCTTTTATCATACCGCCTTGGTATGATATTACGGGATTGTTCAACCCTAATTGACGTGCAATCGGTGTGGTGGAAGAATGCATTCTGCCTGTAACAAGTATTACTTTAATACCTTTCTGGTCAAGCTCTTTGATACATCTTTTGACATTTTCGCTAAAATCGGAATGATAAGGCAAAATTGTTCCGTCAATATCAGTTGCAATCATTTTTATCATGCGCAAAACTCCTTGCAAAAAGCACGGCAAAGCGCACAAATAGTTTTGGCATCATTGATTTCTCCGTTTTTTATCATGTTAAAAACGTCAGAAATTTTGTATTCAAAACATTTTATAACTTCGCCTTCGTCGGGGTGTTCTCCGACAAATTCCAAATCTTTTGCAAAATATAAGTATAATTTTTCTGTGCAAATTCCCGGAGTTGTATTTATAAACCCCAGCGATTTCCAAGTTTTAGCACGATATCCTGTTTCTTCTTCAAGTTCACGCGGTGCGGCTTTATCAGGGTCTTCTCCTTTTTCCAGTTTGCCCGCAGGAAGTTCTATATTTACTGATTTCAGCGGATAGCGGTACTGCTTTACCAACAAAATTTTATCATCATCCTTAAGCGCAACGATAACAACTCCGCCGTTGTGGACTGCAACTTCGCGAAAAGATTTGTGTCCGTCAGAAGTTACGATGTCGTCTTTTAAAACGGTAATAACTTTTCCGTCATAAACAACTTTAGAATTCAATGTTTTTTCTTCAAAATTCATATTTATATTATAGCATAAATACTTCCTATAAATAATACTATCGGAAGTTTTATTATACTCTACTTATTGTTCACTTTTCTTTTTTATTGCGACGAAAAAAGAAAAGTGAACCGAAAAGAAAAACACGCTAATTTACAGCGATGCCTTTCGGCATCGCTCCGCGCAATAATATTGAACAGATTTGCTCATACGTTTTGTCCTGTTGGACAAAATCTATAGCGAACCTAAATGACGGTTCACCTAAAGCGCAATATACACCCCTTCGCCCTCCGCGAAGTGAACAATAATTGTTATGCGAGAAAACTACAAAAACGGACTTGTTTGAGCGAATGCGAGTTGTCCGTTTTGTATTCGAGCATTATAAATTATTAGTGAACGGAGCGATGGGCAGGAGTTTCTTTGCTCCACGTTTCTTTGCGGTCAAAGAAATGTGGAAT
>OMVC01000045.1 GCA_900314375.1 uncultured bacterium | reverse complement strand
GTTTAACGGAAGATGAAAAAATTCAACTTTATAAAGTTATTGATCAAGTAAAACAAGAGCTTGATGAAGGTGAATAATAATAAATATAATTTAGTAAAGATATAAGAGGGTAGAAAATTGAAAAACAAAATTATTATGTTCTGGATAATTGTTGCAATATTTTGTGCATCAATATTCACTATCTACAAAAAATGGCCTATTAAATTAGGTTTGGATTTACAAGGCGGTTCAAGAATTATGCTTGAAGCCCAAACAACCGAAACAGTAAAAACGATTACACCTGAAGATATGAATCGTTTACAGTTTGCGATTGAAAATCGTGTCAACAAATTAGGTATTTCCGAAACAACGGTTGCACAAGTAGGTGACAAAAGATTGTTGGTAGAAATTCCTGGGGTTACGGATTTAAAAGAAGCAGAAGCATTTTTAGGTAAAACCGCATTGCTAGAATTTAAACAACCTGTGTTAGTAAACGGTGACGTTAAGCGTGATGAAAAAACAGGCGAACCTCAATGGGAATCCGCAGGTTTGACAGGTGAAGATTTAAAATCCGCAAATATCGGTTCTGATACTGCAGGACATTGGACTGTATCATTAGAATTTAATAATAAAGGTGCCACTAAATTTGGCGAATTAACATCAAAATTAGTCGGCAAACCTATGGCAATATTTTTTGACGGAGATGAAATTTCAGCTCCTGTTATCAGAGAAGCTATTTATGGCGGCAGAGCAGAAATTTCAGGCGGAGATACAAACGGCTTTGCTTATGAAGAAGCAGAAAGAATGGTTAACCTGTTAAACGCAGGTGCATTACCATTACCATCCGATATTATCCAAGAAAATACAGTAGGACCTACATTAGGTGCCGCATCTATTGAAAAATCAAAAACAGCAGCGCTAATCGGCATTACTTTAGTTATGTTATTTATGTTAATGATGTACAGATTACCGGGGCTTATTGCAGATATTGCGCTAATCATTTATGGTGTTATTTTATTTGCATTATTTGAAGCTTTTGGTGTTGTAATGACATTAGCAGGTATTGCGGGTTTCGTATTAAGTATAGGTATGGCGGTCGATGCTAATATCTTAATTTTTGAAAGAACAAAAGAAGAATTAAGAGCGGGCAGAAACTTGTTTACTGCTATTAATTCAGGTTTTGACAGAGCATGGACAAGTATTATCGACTCAAATATGACAACAATGCTAACATGTATAATCTTGTATTTCTTAGGTACAAGTGTTGTTAAAGGTTTTGCTTTAACTCTGTTTATAGGTATTTTGGTTTCATTGTTTACGGCAATCACCGTTACAAGAAACTTTATGCACTTAATATTCGGTACGGGTGAATTGAAATATCCTGCATTATTCGGTTTGAAAAAAGAAGAAATCGGACAGGCTGCCGTATTTGAAGAAACAAAGAGAGAAAAGGCACGTTTTGGTATTTTAGACTAGGAAAATATGAGGTAGATATAAAATGTTTAATTTCAATAAAAACGGATTACATGTTGTCAAGCACAGAGTTCTATTTATGTGCTTATCAGCATTATTATTAATTCCGGGTATTGTAGCAATGATATATTCAATGATTACATATCCGACTCACTCGCCATTGAAAGTCGGGATTGACTATACAGGCGGGACTATTTTGCAATATTCTGTTGCTGATTCTGTTTCCAATGCAAAAGTCGGTGAAATTCGCGAAGAATTAACCGCAGAAGGCATTACAAATACTTATATTCAAGTTTTGAAAGACAGCTCACCTATTACGGTTAACAAAGACGATAAAAAGCCTGAAGAAGTTCAAAAAGCGGATGATAAAAAAATTGAAACCGCAAATAAAGATGAAGAAAAGGCTGTTAAAACATCAAGTTCAATAATTTCTGTACGTACAAAATTTATTGATGAAGGTTCTGAAGAAGCTCAAAAAATAACAGGAATTATAACAAAAGATTTTCCTGATGCGGAATTGGTTCAAGTTTCTTCTGTCGGACCAACATTGAGTAGTGAATTATTCAGATTATCATTCATAGCATTAATCGTTGCGATTTTGGGTATGATTGCATATATTTCATTCAGATTTGAATTTAAATATGCAGTTTCCGCAATTGCAGGACTTATTCACGACGTATTATTTGTAATGGGTGTATTTTCTATTTTGGGATTATTTTACAACGTTGAAGTTGACGGATTGTTCTTAACCGCAATATTAACCGTAATCGGTTATTCAGTCAACGATACAATCGTAACTTATGACAGAATAAGAGAAAACTTAAGATACTACGGAAAGAAAATGACATTTGGCGAGATTGTTGATGCTTCTGTTCAACAAACAATAACAAGAAGTATTAATACATCATTAACAACATTATTGGCGTTAGCTGCTTTATATTTCTTTGGCGGTGTAACAACAAAAGATTTCGTATTAGCTATGATGCTGGGTGTATTAATTGGTACTTATTCAAGTATATTCTTCTGCGCAATGCTGATTGATTTCTGGACAGAAAAGGCAAACGCACCTAAAAAACCCGCAGTAGAAGGTTAATTATAAAATATTATAAAAAGCGGGCGACTTTTTAAAAGTTGCTCGTTTTTTTATATGTATAAAATTTGTTCATTTTGTTAAAAGCGGGTTGACATTGCTATGTTAACAATATTATGTTAAAATAATTAAGAGGATTTTTATGGGGTTAACGGATAAAAACTATACAGAACAAAGACCTTGGGGGTTTTATACTGTTATTGCAACAGGAAAAGGTTTTGCAACAAAAATTCTGCATGTTAATTCAAATCAAAAATTATCCGTCCAATCACACAACCACAGAAGCGAACATTGGGTAGTAATTTCAGGTACTGCAACAGTATATATAGACGGTGAAAAGATTACACTATCTGTCGGAGAAAGTATTAATATTCCTGTTAAATCAGTACATTCTTTGCAAAATACGCATAAAGAAGATTTGGAAGTGATAGAAGTTCAATTTGGTGATTATCTGTCAGAAGACGATATTATCCGTTATGAAGATATTTACGGACGTGTTTAAATTTTCATATAAATAATGGGTTTACTTTTTGAATAAAAACATTATTATCATGATATGAAGAAAGCTTTATTGATATCATTAAGTTTATTTATTTTATGTTCAATCCCTGTAAAATCAGCGGAATCAGATGATTTGTGGGGTAATTTTAACACAGATATTACGCCCCCGAAAGAAAGTAAATTTGTATCTGATGAAGAATTTGATAAAGCACTTGATCAAATGAATTCAAAAGTAAACAAGTGGAAAACCAGATTTCAAAAACGCAATATTCCTAAAGGGGAAGAATTTAGCCAAAGCAACGAAACAGAAATAATAAATAATAATCAGGGTGAAAAAGCAACATTGCCGGTTATTTCGTTGCCTGTTGAATTATATTTTGAACAAGGGACAGTTCCTGTCGGACATTATCAGGTAAAAGGTGAAATGATAGACGGCAGACCTGTTTTAAACTTTTATCAAGCAAGTGATTTAATTTTTAGGCTACCTGCAACAGAAACAAACGATGATTATGGAAAAGATGAAATACTTTTTGCCGATTGGATTGAAGAAGATAATAACAAATTAAAAATTATATATGGTTCTTTAGATTTTAATGCTTATGCTTATGTCGATATAGCCCAATAAGTCGAAAAATAAAGTGTTTGCGATTTGTTAACTTTTGTTAACAAAATTTATGTTTTACGCAATTATTTACTCTTGAAATACTTTATATATATACAGATGGAAAATCATTTTTAGGATGAACGATTAAAAATAAAAGAGTACGTGAGTAAAACAAAGGAGATTGAACAATGGGAATTGACAAAGCACAAGGAGCACCGATAAGACAAAACCCTAACTTATTTGGTTCTCAAACAGTAAAAAAAGCAGAAACAAAAACAGCTCAACCGATACAAATAGTTAACAAAGAAATTCAAACAAAAGAATTAGGTCGTGATTTATTGACAACATCTCCATACGCAGCAATGGGCGTTCAATTTTCACAACCAAAAGGGGTACAAACTGCAGAAAGATGCTTGGATAGCACATTGGCAGTAAGAGATTTTGCAGCTTTTCAAGGTAATTTTGCATTAGAAAATCCTCAACAAGCTGCAGCAGAATTAGCATCTTTAGGTAAAACAGTAGAATATATGCAAGATGCAGACAGAAACAGAATCGCAGAACATATGTTGCAATTTGAAGCACAATTTGCATAAGATTTTTAAGTTCAATCAAGTTTTACTCACATTAGGTCGGTTCAATAAACCGACCTTTTTATTTTTTTAATAAATGTAACAAAAATTATAAAGTGTGCAATTTCCGATAAAAAAAATACTTTATATACATGTAAGTAGTGTGAAAGGTTATATTGTTTTATGTACAGTGCGGTAGCAACAGGTATATTTTCCGTAAGAAATGCCAATAGAACCACAAATGGTGAAATCGGCAGACTTCCTGTTGCAGTTGGGCAAACAGCAGGTATTGTTGCAGAGAGTATGAGATATAACAATATTTTTTCAAATACAATTAAAAAAGCTGCTAATGTTTGTAAAGAAGTAGCAGAAAGTGATAAAGTTTTCAAAGGAATAACAAAAGCCGTTAATTTTGCAAAAAATAATGTAAATCCTTTGATTGTATGCTCAAGCGGATTGAATGTTTTATTAGCAAATGACAAACAATCTGCAGTAATTTCTGAAACGGGGAATTTATCTGCAATGTTTTTATGTGAAGCTATGATGAAAAAACACTTGGATAAAATTTTTGCAAAACTTCCGATAAGCAAAAAATGGCTTCCTGTTGTAAAAGGCATAACATTTGTTATAGGTTCAATCGGGGCTTCAACTATCGGTCAAAAAATAGGGAAAATTTTGGCAGCTAAATTAAAAACGGCTAACGAAAAAGCTCAACAAGGACAAAAACAAGTAGTAATTCAAAATAATCCTCAAAATTTTGAACCGAAAAGTATTGCATATAAGGCATAATTTTTAAATATTCATTACTTTTAAAATGTCGTTTAATTCTGAAGATGTCTTTTTAACATCTGCATTTGAATATTTAATTGCATTATCAGGGTCTTTCAAGCCGTTTCCTGTTAATATACAAACTATTTTAGAACCTTCTTTGACTTGATTTTTAACTTTAATCAAGCCTGCAACAGAAGCTGCAGAGGCCGGTTCTGCCAAAACGCCTTCACATGAAGCGATAAGTTTATACGCTTTAACAATCTCATCATCAGTTACAAAATTAATCATACCGTTACTTTCGTCACGAGCGGCTTCGGCTTTTTCCCAGCTTGCAGGGTTTCCTATTCGTATTGCGGTTGCAAGCGTTTCAGGGTTCATAATTCTTTCACCTTTTACGATTGCCGCAGCACCTTCTGCTTCAAACCCCATCATTTTAGGTTTTGCAGGGATTTTGCCAAGTTCAAACCATTCTTTATAACCCTTCCAATACGCTGTTATATTACCTGCGTTTCCGACAGGGATAAAGTGATAATCGGGAGCTTGTCCCAAAGCTTCGCAAATTTCAAACGCTCCGGTTTTTTGACCCTCAATTCTGTACGGGTTAACCGAATTAACTAAAGTTATAGGATATTTGTCAGAAATTTCACGAACAACTTCCAATGCTCTGTCGAAATTTCCTTGTATAGCAATAATTTCAGCACCATACATCATTGCTTGAGATAATTTGCCTAAAGCAATATACCCGTCAGGAATTAATACAAAAGTTTTTAACCCTGCTTTTGCGCCGTAAGCTGCAGCAGATGCGGAAGTGTTGCCTGTCGATGCACATATTATTGCACCTGAACCAGATTCCTTTGCTTTTGTAACAGCCATGGTCATTCCGCGGTCTTTAAAACTTCCTGTCGGGTTGCAACCCTCAAATTTTAAATATATTTCCGCATCAAGACCGATTTTTTTTGCCAAATTGTCGGCTTTTATCAATGGTGTGTTTCCTTCATTAAGCGTTACAACCGGAGTTGTATCACTAACAGGCAAATATTGTCTATACTTGTTAATTAAACCTTCGTACATAATTCCCTCGATTCTTTTTCTTAATTCTACTATAAAAATATTAAAGATGTGTAATTCTGTGGCTTATAATTTCAATTCGTGTTATACTCAAAATATGGAAAATAAAATAAAAATCGGTTTAATCGGGTTGGGAACCGTCGGAACTGGCGTTTATAAAACGTTGCAAGAATTTGACAATGTTGAAATAGTTCAGATTGCTGTTCACAACAAAAATAAAAAAAGAAATATCCCTAATTTGGATGAAAATATTATTACGGATAATGCCTATGAAGTGGTTAACAATCCTGAAATACAGATTGTTGCAGAATTGATAGGCGGTACAGAACCGGCATTTGATTTAATAAAAACTGCCATAGCAAATGGAAAGCACGTTGTTACGGCAAATAAAGAACTCTTGGCAAAACATGGAGAAGAATTGTTCAATTTTGCCGAAGAACATAATAAAGTTGTTTTATATGAAGCGGCAATAGCAGGCGGAATTCCGTTGATAATGCCTATTAAAACAATTTTAGCAGGAAATAAAATTAATAAAATTAAAGCTATTTTGAACGGAACAACCAATTATATTTTGACAAAAATGGATGTTCAACAGGCTTCATATAACGATGTTTTAGTTGAAGCGCAGGATTTAGGGTATGCAGAAACAAACCCTACAGGTGATGTTGAAGGATTTGATGCGGCATACAAAATTACAACACTTGCTACAATTGCGTTCAACAAACGTGTAAAATTAGAAAACGTTTACAGAGAAGGAATAACAAAAATTCGTCCGCAAGATATGAAAGCGGCAAATGAAATGGGTTATAAAATAAAACTGATTGCATCTGCCGAATTGAATAAAAACGGAGAAGCTGATGTGCGTGTACATCCAATGTTAGTACCAAAAACAAAAACATTAGCGCATATTGATTATGTAACAAATGCTGTTACCTTAACGGGGCATCCTGTCGGAGAAGTTACTCTATCAGGTCCGGGGGCAGGAGAATTTCCGACTGCAAGTTCTGTAGTTGGTGATATTTTAGCGATTGTTTCTGAACTTGGCAGAACAGATTATTTGTTACCTATGATGAGATGCCGACATAGCGAAAACGCCAAAATGGTTGATATTTCGGAAACCGAAAACAAATATTATTTGTCAATTACGGCAAATAACAGTATGGGTGTTATCGGAAAAATCGGAAAAGCCTGCGAAGATAATAATATAAGTCTGGCAAGCATTGTTCAAAAAGAAGTTAAAGACGGAAGCGCAGATATAACAGTAATTACCGAACTATGCAAAGAAAAAGATATGCAAAAAGCAATAGAAATCTTTAATAGTGATAATTCTTTAATGAAAGTAAATAACCTTATAAGAGTTCAAGTATAACATTTAGACCCTCTCCCGAATTTCTAATGCTCAAGAATCTTTAAAAATTCTTTCGCATTGAAATTCTACCCTCTCTCTCTGTGAGAGGGTAGAATTTCGGCATGAGCCGATTGAGGCGAATGCCTGTAATTCGGGAGAGGGTTTTTAAAACATTTTAGCCCGTGATTTTGCCTAAAACCACCCGTTTTTTTGCACCAGTGCAGCAAGGCAAATTGTTTGGAATACCGTAATATGTACAATACCCTAACAAAGCAAAAGCCATAACCTCTTTAAAATTATTTGATATGCCATAATCTTCGCAAGTTTTTAAATCAATATATGACGGCAAATATTTTCTCAAATATGACATCAAAGTTTTATTATAAGCTCCGCCGCCGCAAATAACAGCTTCATGTATTCCCAAATTCGGGTATATAAATCTTTCATACGCTTGTGCTATTGTTTTTGCCGTTAATGCGGTTACTGTTGAAATGATATCTTTCGGGTCTTTCGGTGCGTATTTTAAAACATTTTCTATATAATTCGAGTTAAAATACTCTCTGCCTGTTGATTTTGGCGGTTCTACAAAATAGTATTCGTCTTGCAAAAGACATTCAAGCCAACTGTCTGATATTATCCCTTTTCGCGCAATTTCGCCGTCTTTATCATAGGGTTGTGAGAAAAATTTATTCATACAATAATCAATCATAATATTTCCCAGTCCCGTATCAAAACCAAAGGTGTCATAATCTTTTGAAACAACAGTTACATTAGATATTCCGCCGATATTTTGGATGGCATAATTTTTATTTTCTTTATTGCATTTTGGTTTGAACCATTTTTCATCCGCAAAGCATACTAACGGCGCACCTTGACCGTTTTGAGCAATATCGGCTTCTCTAAAGTTTGAGATTACGGGACATCCTGTTTCTTGTGAAATCACCGAACTTTCACCAATTTGAAGGGTGCTTTTTAAACTGATATTATCGATTTGTTCATCAAACGGATAATGATAAATTGTCTGCCCATGGCTTGATATAAAATCAGGCTTGCCAAATTCTTCTATTAAAACATTGCAAGCATCCGCAAAACATTTCCCGATTGCAAAATTCATTTGGCAAATATCTTTAACGGTTGCATCTTGTTTAAAAATTTGAAAAATTTTTGATTGGATATGAGGCGGATATTTGTAATTTATTCCTTGAATAAGTTCAACAGACATATCAGGATGAACTTCACACAATCCCGCATCTATACTGTCGCATGAAGTGCCTGACATCAAAGCTATTACACGTTTTGTTTCCAACTCTTCCATAATTGAAATTGTATCACAAATTTTGTTTTCATGAATTTGAATATTTTTTATAAAGTTCAACGATATTTGATGGAATATTAATAATTTTGTGGCTTAAATAATAAGGATTTATATAGGCGCTTATTATTTCGGCACCAACATTTTGAGCAACATTGGCTGTAGTTTTCAAATGTTTATTATCTATATTATCCAAATGAGAAAAATTTAATCTTAAAGGGTTACTTGATTCATATTGATCATAAGTAAATGTGTCTATTATTTGCGGAACAGAATGGGTCTGTGTCCAATCCTTCATAGTGTTTGTTTGGTTTAATGTGTAATCAATAATATTCATATATAAATTATAAAATCTCTAAAAAAATTTTTTGCATAAAATTATCTTTAATTTTTACCACCAATATCCGCTTCCATAAGGATTATACATATTTTCGTAAGGATGTGATAAAAAATACAATCTTTCCATGCGCTGTAACCTTTGTTGTTCAATCATTTGCTGCATAATATAATTATCGCGTTCTTGTTTTTCAATCAATGCTTGTTGCAGTTCTTCCTGTTTTTGAATATAGTATTGGTTTTGTTTTTCCTGAACATAGTTATTAAAATCCTGATTTAGTGACAGAAAAGCGTTTGATAATTGTTGACCTTGGTATCTTTTTATGTACTCTTTTGCCGTCTTAAAAAATTCGTCTTGTTTTGAGCAAATTTCTGCGCTCGATACGTTATCGGGAAGTTTTACTAAAAAATCATTCCAAACGGGTATTCTTATAAATTGACCATGACCGGATACTTGTCTATCCAAATTTCTTTGCTCAATATTTGCAATAATAGCATTTGCTTGTGATATTTCGTTTTCATTCATTGTAGAATTACGAGCCTGATATGCATATTTTAATCGGTCTGAATCATTTTGGGCTGTCGCTTGAAGCTTCATCAAATTGTTGTAATTATATCGCTGATTTAACAGAGCTTTTGCAATATTATGTGCCTGAACTTTATTATTTTTTTGCATATATATTGTGTACAGTAACTCATTATCTTCATACGAAGGATTTGGAATTTTTCTTATATATCCGATTGCTTCACCATATTCGTCCATTTTAAAATAACAATGTGCGATATATGAATATATAGAAGGCTTGCCCGTATTTTCATACATTTTAAAATATTGCAGGGCTTGCGGATAGTCACCGTTTAAATAAAGAACACGCCCAAATTCATTGTTTATAATATCTTCACTAAATATTGCATAATGATTATCCATGCTGCGAAGGCGCTCTAGTGTACGAATTGCTTCGGGATAATTCTTTATTTCTAAACAACGGCTATAATATTGCACCCATGCAGGATAGAATTCCGCATATTTATATAATGCTTCCCCCCATGCTCCTCTATCTATAAGCTCTTGAACTTTTTTTACATATTTGTAATTTTGTTTTTCTTCTTTTGATAAACCGGATTGATAGTCTTTATCTTCTTCTTGAGATAATCTTTTGAATATAAGCTTTATACGTTCTTCGTCAATGACGTAATATTTTAAATATTGGCTATAAGGCATATATGTTGTTTGTTTTGTTGTTTTAATACTTTGAGGTGTAACAACAACAGCTTTAGTTGTAGTCATACAGGTTAGAAAACAAATTAAAACAAATATTCCAAACTTTTTCATATAATTCCCTTGATATATATTTTACGAAAAAATTAAAATTTTACAAATTCATTAATAAAAAGTTTTTAAAAAAAGCTCTGCAAATTATCGCAGAGCTTTTCAGATTTAGAATATTATTTTTTATACTTCTTTGAAAATCAAAGTTGTATTGTGGCCGCCAAATCCGAATGAATTTGATAATGCCGCATGAACTTTCTTATCTCTTGCTTTATGCGGGACATAATCAAGGTTTGCAACATGTTCATCCTGATTATCAAGATTTATTGTCGGCGGAACTTTACCGTCTGTAATAGTTTTTACGCAAACAATAGCTTCAACCGCACCTGTTGCACCAAGCATGTGACCATGCATACTCTTTGTTGAGCTTACTAATAGATTAGGATTTTGTTCTTTATCACCAAAGATTTGTGCAATTGCTTGTGATTCAGCCATATCGCCTAAACCTGTACTTGTACCATGCGGATTGATATAATCAATATCTTGAGGTTTCATACCTGCATCTGCAAGAGCAAACTCCATTGATTTCAATGCGCCTTTACCTTCAGGGTCAGGAGCAACAATATCATGTGCATCTGCAGTTTGTCCGTAACCTACTATTTCTGCATAAATATGTGCACCGCGAGCTTTTGCATGTTCGTATTCTTCTAAAATCAAAACGCCTGCGCCTTCTCCCATAATAAATCCGTCACGGTCTTTATCATACGGACGGGAAGCCTTTTGAGGTTCATCATTACGTTTTGATAATGCGCGACATGCTGTAAAAGCTCCTACCCCTAATGTTGTAATTGTAGCTTCGCAACCGCCTGCCACTATTGCATCAGCATCACCATATTGGATAGAGCGATATGCATCACCTATTGAATGTGTACCTGTTGCACAAGCTGATACAACAACTTTGTTTACACCTTTATATCCGTGTTTTATCGAAATACGACCTGATGCCATATCAACAATTAGCATAGGAACAGTAAATGGAGAACCTTTTGTTGGTCCTTTTTCAATCATTGCAAGATGGTTTTTTTCAAAAGTTTTAAACCCACCGGCTGCCGAACTAACGATGACCCCAATTCTATAAGGGTCATATCCCGCTTCATCAAGACCGGCATCAGCAATAGCCTCATCTGCCGCAACAATACCAAATTGGGTAAACCTATCCATTCTTTTTGCATCTTTTGGATCAATATAATCTTCCGGATTAAAATCCTTATCTTTAATTTCTGCGGCAATTTTTACGGCCTGACCTTCTGTATCAATTCTTTCAATTGTTGAAACTCCGCTTTTACCTTCAAGCATTGCTTGCCAAAAATTATCGACACCAATCCCGCAAGGGGTAACTGCTCCCAAACCTGTTATAACTACTCTTCTTTTGTTCATTGTTTATTCCTTTTTTATATTGTTGAATGGTTGAAAGGTTTAATGGCTGAACAATTATTACAATGCAGTGCGCTTAATGTAATTACTGCCGCAGGGCTGAAATAAACCATTCAACATTTCAACTATTCAACCCTTAACCATATAATATAGGAGCGAAACGAATCGTCCCACTCCTATATTTATAAAATTCAATTTTGAAAACTCAATTAGTGAGACAATTTGCTGTCGATGTAAGATACAGCGTCTTGAACTGTTTGAATTTTTTCTGCATCTTCATCAGGGATTTCACACTTGAATTCTTCTTCTAAAGCCATTACTAATTCAACTGTGTCAAGAGAATCAGCACCTAAATCATCTGTAAAACGAGCTTCAGGTGTAACTAATTTTTCATCTACACTTAATTGATCTACTACAACTTTTTTAACTGTTTCTAATGTACTCATGTTTTTTTCCTCTTTTTTTGTAATTATATTGTATTGCTAAAATACTTCTCTTTTTAGATTATATTTGTTAAATATTTTTTTGCAAGAATATTACAATTTTTAAAGTATTTTGTTAAAAAACTTTAATATATAGGGCAAAATATTTTTTATTTGTATATTATTATGGTTGAATGGTTTATTTCAATCCTAAAGGTCATTATTATAATATGTGTATATTACAGTAATAACTGCTTAACTATTAAACCTTTCAACCATTAAACAAAAAAAGGAACGTTTTATGCAAATTTACGGAGTGAATAACAATAAAATACAAGCAAATCCTAATTTTGGTCATTCTTTTAGAGTAAGTATTTGTTTGAAAAATGAAAGCGGTTGTGGTGATTTTTTTGTCGGCCCGCGCTCTGAAAAGAAGCTGTATAGACTTCTTAATTCAAAAATTGTTAGTTGGCTTAATGAAGATTTTTTATCAAATTTAAGAACCGTATACGGAATTGAAAAAAAGGTCGGAAAGACAGAACCGATTGGTAAACTTCATCGCGAAATGATTGATAAATTAAAGCAATTGGATACAGATTACGCGAAATTTCCGTATGTGAGAACTATTTACAATCGCGGAGGGCGTATAGCACATATAGCAACGGGTGCGGATGTTGCTATTTTAGAAAATATTAAAGGATTAAAAAATCTTGGGGTTGCAAAAGCTGATGCAAAATGGAATCATGGAACAGCACATACGGAATACGTTAAGGCTTTAAGTAAAGCTGTTAGCGGGAATGCAAATGATTATGTGTCACATGATAATGTATTGCTTCATTCCCCAAGAAATAAAGAAATAATGTTAAGGGCGGTATTTAAAGAAACAGGTAAAAATACTAAAGGTGAGCCTGTTTATGAATTAGACAGATATGAATTCCACGAAAATCATACTAAACGTACGTTAGCACCTGTAAATCCGAATTTCTTAAGATTTAAACAAAGTAATGGTGTTGCAGAAGAAATTAAAAAAACTGTTGAATATATACTTAATAAATTAATGAAAAAACGAGTTCATATAGAAGATATAAATTCTGTTTTAAATCCAAAAACGCAAACGCGTGTGGTAACAAATACCAACCAAGTTCAAAATACAGCCCAAAAACAACCAAAACAAAAACCTCAAACGTTGCAGACACCTCAACCAAAGCAGTTAAAATTAAAATTTGAAGATTAAAAAAGAGAACCAATTTTGGTTCTCTTTTTTTAAAGGTTTACTTTTAATAAATAACTATTAAACCTTTCAACCTTTCAACTGTTAAACAACATTATAGCATCAATCCGCCTGCTACTTCAATTGCTTGACCTGTTACATAATCCGTATCAAGAGCCAAGAATTTAACAACTTTTGCAATATCTTCAGGTGTACCAAATCTCTTCATCGGAATTGCTGCCGCATATTCTTCTATATTACCCAGATTTGCAGTCATTGCGGTTTGGATAAATCCCGGACAAACTGCATTAACTCTGATATTTCTTGAACCGAATTCTTTTGCTAATGTTTTAGTTAAACCGATTAAACCTGCTTTTGAAGCTGAATAATTAGCTTGACCTGCGTTACCGTGAACACCGACAATTGATGACATGTTGATAATAGAACCTTGTCTTGCTTTCATCATATATTTGATAACCGCGTGAGTTACATAATATGCAGAACCCAAGTTGATTTTAATAACTCTTTCCCATTGTTCGGCATCCATTCTTAAGAATAAACCGTCTTTTGTAATACCTGCATTGTTTAATAAAATGTCGATATGTCCGTGTTCTTCAATCATTTTATCAACAGCAGCTTTAACTTGTTCGTCATTTGATACGTCGAATTGATAAAACCAAGCATTTACACCTAAAGCTTTGATTTCATCAATTGCAGGTTGTGCTGTTGCCGCATCGCAAATATCATTGATGATAATATCACATCCGTTTTGTGCAAGTTCTTTTGCACAGCTAAAACCTATTCCGCGAGAACCACCCGTAATTAAAGCAATTTTTCTTTCACTCATTTTAATCTTTCTCCTTATTCAGTTGGTGTGCTGACACACACCCTACATTATTATACTTATTATACAACACCTGCAAATTGTTCTTTAAGTGCAGATATTGTAGTTTCTAAAGATTCTTTGTCATATATGTTGTATGTTGTAATTTCCGAACTGATTTTTTTATTTAATCCTGCCAAAACTTTTCCCGGCCCGATTTCTACAAAAGTATCAACTCCGTTTTGTATCATATTTTCAATAGTTCGAGTCCAATGAACGGAAGAACAAATTTGTCTTGGCATTTTGCTTCTGAAATCTTCCGAAGATATTGTTGCAGCTCCGTCAACATTTGTTACAACAGGTACAGAAGCACTTGATAAATCCAATCCGGATACAAACTCAGCAAATTCTTTGCTTGCACCTTCTAAAAATTTGGAATGAAAAGCACCTGATACCGCTAACGGTACAACCCTTTTTGCTCCTGCCTCAAGTAATAATTCTCCCGCTTTTGAAACTGCATCTTCATCCCCCGTTATAACAACCTGAACAGGAGAATTATAATTTGCAACGTCAACATAACCTATTTTTGAAGCTTCTTCTAAAGCTTTTTCAATAGAGCCAGCAGGAGCATTCAAAACTGCTGCCATCGTTCCGCCCTTTACTTGGCTCATAAGCTCTGCACGTTTTTGAATAGCTTTTATTGTAGTTTCTAAATCCATTACTCCGGAACAATACATTGCGCAATATTCACCCAAACTATGACCTGCGGTAAAGGAAGGGGTAATTTTTAATTGCGACTTGAAAGCTTCTAACGCCGCAATAGACATCGTAACAATTGAAGGCTGGGTATTAATTGTTTGTTTCAAATCTTCTTCAGGTCCTTCAAAACATAATTTTGTTATGCTTTTACCTAAAACATTATTTGCAATATCAAAAACTTTTTTTGCTTCGCCATAATTATCATATAAATCTTTTCCCATTCCTACAACTTGAGCACCTTGCCCCGGGAAAATAAAAGCTATTTTCTTGACCATATATTTTATATCCCTCTTAAAAATTTCTTCTTCCTTCGGAAATTATACAATAAACAATAAAAATGTAAAGATTATAAGTCAATTCCTAAAGAAAAGAGGGCAGGAGGGCAGGCATTTTATTCAATTGAAAAAAGGAAACAGAAGTTCAAAAGGCAGGAGGACAAGAAGGTCATAATATTATCAAATAACTACTTAATATCAACCACGCTGACGCCGTCGCCGCCTTCTGATTCGCCGCCCACACGGAATTTTGCAACATAAGGCGAAGTTTTAAGAAAATCTCTGACTGCTTGTTTCAATGCGCCGGTTCCATGCCCGTGAATTATATATACAGGAGTTAAATTTGCCAAACTAGCCTTATCAAGATAATCTTCAACTTCATCTAATGCTTCTTCAACCCTGTATCCGCGCAAATCCAATGTTTGGGAAAGCGAATACTTTTTCAATTCAAAACTCTTAAATGATGTCCCGGGGATTTTTGCTTTTGTCGGTTCTTTGTAATTTTCGTCCAAAACTGCAAGTTCATCTTGTTTAACCTGCATTTTCATACTGCCCATATCTACCGTTAATTTTTTATTCTTATCAGGCAAAGTAACAACCGTAACTTTTTGATGAAGGTCTTTTAGCATTACCACATCACCTTTTACAACTTTTGTCCAATCTATTTCGATATATTTTTGTTTGTCTGTTGCATCATCAATGTCGTTTCTGAAACCTTGTTCAATTTTTGCAATTCTTGAATATGCACGACGTGCGATTTTTTCGGATTTTTCTTTGCGTAATTCATCAAGAATTTCTTTTATTTGCGCACGTGCTTCCATTATTTCGGAATCAAATTTGTTTTTTATATTTTTTAAAGTTTTTTTCTTATCTTTTTTTACTTGATTTAAGTTTTCTTCGTATTCTTTTTTTATAGATAGAGAGGTTTCTTTGAGTTCTTGAGCTTGTTCAAGATTTTGTGAAAGTTTTTGATGGGTTTGTTGTAATTTTTCAACAACCGCGACGCTCGGATCTTTTTGAGTTATTAGAATATTTTTTACACTTTCTACGATATCTTTATCCAATCCCAAATTCGAAGCAATCGAAATTGCATTACTTAACCCCGGAATACCGATTAGCAATTTGTATGTCGGCTTGAGAGTCTCTGTATTAAACTCAACAGAGGCATTTTTAAAATACGGATTTGAATATTCCAGAGCTTTTAATTCGCCGTAGTGCGTTGTAATTACACTTGTTACGTTTTTATCGGCAAGTTTCTTTAAAATCCCTTGCGCTAATACCGCACCTTCAACAGGGTCAGTACCTGCACAAATTTCATCTAACAAGACAAAAGTATCATCATCGCATTTTTGCAAAATCTCAATAATATTTGTCATGTGGGAAGAAAATGTAGAAAGACTTTCCAATATACTCTGAGAATCCCCGATATCTGCAAAAACATTTTTGTACGGATATAATTTTGCATAGGTGCAAGGTAGAAACATTCCTGATTTTGCCATCAATAAAAATAAACCGATTGTTTTGAGGGTTACTGTTTTTCCGCCTGTATTTGAACCTGTTATGATGAGTGAATTATAATCCTTTCCGATTTCAAAATTGTTTGCTACAACTTCAATTTCTTTTGCTATCAGCAAAGGGTGTTTCATATTTTCAAAATATATATTTTTTTCTTCGGTTATTTCGGGTTCAATAGCGTTTATTTTGACGGCATATCTCCCTTTGGTAAAATGAAAATCTATCTGTGCCATAACTTTTTCTGATAGCAGCAAATCTTTTAGGTGAACTTTTATCAAATCGGTTAGACCGACAAGAATTTTTATACATTCCTGATGTATTTTTGCTTTGACTTCGCGGATTTTATTATTCAAAGGAACAATTTGAGCAGGCTCAATATAAAAAGTCTTTGCAGAAGCTGAAACGTCATGAATAATTCCTGGGATTTTGGTTTTGTTTGATGCAATAACCTGAAAAACTATACGTCCGTCGCGTTCTGTATATATGTTGTCTTGCAAATATTTTGAAAAGTTAGAACTGTTTAATAACGAATTAACCGTATCTCGTAAATTCTGTTCCGTATCACGCAAAGATGAATATAACCCTTTAAGTTCAGGGGTCGCATTTTGTTTAATTCTTAAATTTTCATCAAAAACCTCAAAAATTTTGTCTTCGGTTTCTTTGTCAGAGATAAGTTTTTGCGCCAATTCGTTTAATAAATAATTTTCTTCGGAATTGTCGAGGATAAATCTTTTCAAAAGTCTTGATGAACGCAAAGTTTTAGCCAAATCAATCAATTCTTCTTCTTCAAGATATGAAACAGCTGCATTTGATTGGATTTTTGAAACATCAGCAATAAAATCCGTCGGAGTTTCTTTTGCCATATCAAGAATTTTCTTGGCCTCGCGGGTTAATTCAATTTCTGATTTTATTTTTTCGATTGATTCATAGGGGTTTAAAATCAAACAAAGTTTTTTACTTTGTTCAAATTTTGCAAATTTTGACAATTCTTCTTTAATCTTATCAAATTCAAGTGTAGATAATGTTTTTTGCGCAATATTCATAGCAAGAATTGTATTACAAAGGTGTTTATAATGCAAAAAACCATGGCATCAATAAATGCCATGGTTTTTATAATGTATTTTAATTCATTACGGTTGAGTTGTTGTATTTAGCAAACCATAAACAGCGTCCCATCCGCTTACGCCGCCTCTTGTTTTGAATTGAGCGATTTTCTTTAAAGTATTTGTTTTTGCTTTTGAATATGTTTTATTGTGTCTTTTTACAAGTTTTTTGCTTGCATTTCTCAATTCGGTAATCGGTTGCGCATAAGCGACAAAGTTTCTGTATTCATTACATCCGTATCCAACTTTTAATTTTTCAGGATAAACATAAGCGATATAATCATATACGTTCAAAGCTTTTTCTGCATTTGCAGGACGACCTATGATTGTATCCCAATATGTTCCTGTTTGTTTTGTTAAAACAACAATCAAGGCTAAAGGATTATAGCCTGCATTTACCATTAAATTAACCGCAACTAAATCTGCTTCTTTATCTTGTTTTGTTGTTTTATAGTTTTGAGAGAATGTTTGTATCATTTCACTTGTTGCATCATTTGAAGTCGGTGTTGAGGTTGATTGCAGTAATGTCATAACTTTTGCTTTTGAAGCATGACCATATACTAAATGTCCTATTTCGGTTGCTACAACAGCAGCTACTTCATTGTCGTTTCCTGCAAATGCTAACTCGGCACTGGAAACATTAATAACCTTTGTTGTAATAAAGTTTGAATTGTTCGGTGTATCAGATACTACCATAAATTTTACATTTGTTGCTGATATGCCGTTTTTGGTCAATAATTGTGTGCCGATAGGTTGAACTCTTGATGCTGCATCATAAGCAAAACTAGGAACTGTTACCATAACAAATGCAAATAAAGTTAATAAAACTTTCTTCATTATTCCTTTTCTCCTTTCCTAAAATCCACAATTTACATTCTAATTCAAAATAATTTTTTGTAAAATATTTTTTTATATAAATATTGATTTTAATAATTTTTAATCTATTATTGTTATGTGTAAAATGATATTTGAAAGAGGGAATAGAAATGTTAGAAAAAATCGAAAAATTTCAAATTTTATTATTGGGTTTAGTTCTTGCAATAGGTGGTATCTGTGCAACATCAATTGTTGCATCAAAATTATCTCGTGATGTAATCACAGTTACAGGGTCAAATTCTCAAATAGTTACTTCTGACAGAGGTTCATACGAATTTGAAGTGGAAGCAAGAGGAACATCAAGAGCAAATGCGTACGGAATTATCAGAAAACAAAAACCGATTGTTATTAAATATTTAAAAGAACAAGGGTTTAAAGATAATGAAATTGAGGAAAAATATATTAACGGGTACAATATTTACCAATACACATCAAACGGAAATTCAACAGACAACGTAATAGGGTTTAATGCAAGCCAAAAATTCTCTGTAAAATCTGATGATGTTAATAAAATTAAAAAAGTTTCAACAGATATTAATATTCTGACAGAACAAGGAGTCAATATCAGTGGATATGAACCTTCTTATTTCTATTCAAAACTTTCTGATTTGAAAGTTGAAATGCTGGAAAAAGCTTCAAAAGATGCAAAACAAAGAGCAACTGCAATGTTGAAAGCTACACATAACCGTGTCGGAAAAATCCAATCAGTTCAGATGGGTGTTTTCCAAATCACTCCGGAAGATTCAAACAATGTTTCTGATTCAGGTTTGAGCGACACAACTTCAATTAGAAAAAAAGTAACATCCGTTGCTAATGTAACATTTAGAGTAAAATAGAAATAAAAATATACATAATATTTATTGGGCGAGAAATTATAGAGTTATATCTATATTTTCGCCCAATTCTTTTTTTAGATTTTTAATTTCCAGTAATTGTTCTTCTTTTGATGAAAGAGATTTCAATTTTTTTATTAAATCAGCAAAAAATGGATTTTTTTGCTCTGCTTGTTCAACTATTTCTAATGCTTTTTTATTATACCCCTGATGTCCCGGAAATTTTGTGCTGACAGAACAATAAACTTCTTTTGCATCACTGTATGAATTAATATTTAATGCTCGTTTTAATAGAGGTTCTGTCGGGATTTTTTGCCCAAATGATATGTTGTTATTTATTTTCATATATTTTATAAATCCTGACAAAATAATTTTTGCTAATATCATTTCCAGCGCTATTGTATTTGTTTTGATGGTTTTTAAAAAATTTTAATAACTTGCCAAATAATATAGTCCGTTTACAATATACTTATGGGGAATATATTACTGGTATCAGAAGATAGTGAAATTATTAAAAAGTATAAAAAACTTTTTGATAATAAATATCATACTTTTGCAGATTGCTCTACAGAAACAGCACTTTTTGACAAAATTGAAATAGCCCCAATAGATGCTTTTATTTTTGATGTGAATATATCTTTTCAAAATCTTGCTTTAGTTCTAAAAAAGGTAAAAGCCAGACTTGAAAATGCAGTTATATTTCTACTTACAGATGATGAAGATATTAATGAGGAAATATCTAAGTCCGTCAATTCGTATATTTTAAAATCATATAGTGATAATCTTATATATTTAACTGTAAATTCCGCATTAAAAACAAAAGAAAATATTGACCGACTATCCGTTCGCAACAGTGATATGGCAGAGAGTTTATACAGATTAAATGTTTTATATAATACGAGTTCTCAATTCGCAGGAACACTTGATATAAAAGAATTATTGACTTATATGTCAGAAGGGCTTGATCGCTCGTTAAGTTATGATTTGAGTTACATATTATCTTTCGAATTTGAAAATGAGCCTGTGCTTATTATAAATTCCTTATATGATGTGTCTGAAGAATTGATTGGTGCTTTGAAAGCGCGTGCTGTTTCAAATTATAAATCGATTTTTGAAAATAAGGATGTGCCTTATGAAACAGATGAAAAGAACTTAAAAGTAATAAAAAAAGTAAAAAATCCAAATGAAAAACATCCGTTTACAATTTTTGAATACGATAATTTATTTGCCCCAATTGATTTGGGGGAACAGTTTTTTGGCTGTATTGAAATTTTTAAGAATAAACCGCTTACAACCGATGATGCTGCATACTTCCAAACAATAATAAGACAGGTTTCATTGCCGCTAAAAAGTGCTTGTTTATACAATAAAATCAGCGAAAAAAATAACGAGCTTAAAAAATTGGAACAAATAAAATCTGATTTTATTTCAATTGTTTCGCACGAATTGAGAACACCGTTGACACCTATAAAAAATGCTCTTTCTATTTTATCCGGCGGCAGATGTGGTGAAATGTCATCAAAAGCGATAGAATTTATTGACATGGCAAAACGAAATGTTGATAAATTGACTCATATTACGAATGATATTCTTGATATAAATAAAATAGAAGCCGGAAAAATGGTATTTAACTATAAAACTATGAACATACATTCTGTAATTGAGAATGTTAAAAATAATTTTGACAGTGTTGCAAGAGAACATGAAATAATTTTTGAAGCAGTTGAACAACCGGATTTGCCTGATATTTATGCTGATTCACAAAGATTGGAACAAATATTGACAAATCTTGTTTCAAATGCAATAAAATTTACCCCTTGCGGTAAACATATTACAATAAAATCCGAATTGAAAAATGCTTCAGACATAGTTTCTACAGACAACTATTTTGATAAAGAATTAAAAACATTAAATGGTGATTATATTGTTGTCAGCGTTATTGATGAAGGAATCGGTATAAAGCCTGAAAACCTTGTTCGTGTGTTTGATATGTTTACTCAAATAGAAAATTCTCTGACCCGTAAAGTTGGCGGAACAGGTTTAGGTTTGCCAATTGCAAAACAGTTCATTAAAGCGCATAAAGGTGCTATTTGGTGCGATAGTGTTGAAGAAAAAGGTTCAAATTTCCATTTTGCAATTCCGATAGTAAAAGAAACCATACAGGCAAAAGTTCTCCAAAAAGAATTGGTTTAATGTTTGCTTTGGCTCGTGGTATAATTTTTTTATGGAAAGAAGAAAGATAAGTATTTTAGGTTCAACGGGTTCGATTGGAACGCAAGCGCTTGAAGTTATTGAAAAACTTCAGGATAAGTTTGAAATAATCGCGCTTTCTGCAGGAAAAAATATCGAACTTTTAAAAACTCAAATAAAAAAATTTAAACCGAAATTCGTTTGTATCGGGGATGAAACATTCAAAGAAAAAACATTATGCGGGACAAAAGTTTTGTTTGGTTCTGACGGGTTAAATGAAATTTGTGCAGATAAAGAAAACGATATAATTCTTGTTGCGGTATCGGGGAAAATAGGGTTAAAACCGACATTAACCGCTATTGAAAACGGTATTGATATTGCACTTGCAAATAAAGAAACGCTTGTTATGGCAGGCGATATTGTTATGCAAAGGGCAAAGGAAAAAGGGGTCAAGATAATTCCTGTTGATAGTGAACATTGTGCAATCCATCAGTGTATAAAAAACGGGGAAGATGTCGATAAGCTTATTATAACCGCAAGCGGAGGCCCGTTTTTAAGAAAAAGTATTCAAGATATGCAATCTGCGACTGTTGAACAGGCTCTTTCACATCCGAGATGGAATATGGGTAAAAAAATTACCATAGACAGTGCAACACTCATGAATAAAGGCTTGGAAGTTATTGAAGCTCATCATTTGTTTGCTATGGATTATGAAAATATTGATGTAGTTATTCATCCTCAAAGTATTGTACATTCTGCAATTGAGTATAAAGACGGTAGTATCATTGCACAATTGGGAATTCCGAGTATGCACATACCTATTCAGTATGCAATCTGCTATCCGCAAAGATTTGAAGGAATAAAATCAAAAAGTTTCAGCTTTTCCGATATTGCACATTTGGATTTTGAAAAGCCTGATTATCAAAAATTTCCGACTTTAGGACTCGCATATAATGCGGGTAAAATTGGCGGAAGTGCAACAGTATGCTTAAATGCTGCAAATGAGGAGGCAGTCTTGGCTTTTCTTGACGGAAAAATTAAATTATTTGATATATACAAAATAACATCACAAATTTTTGAAAAGCATATAAAGACTGCACATCCTACAATTGACGAAATTTTTGAGATTGACAGAGAAGTAAGAATTAAAACAAAAGAAATAATAAAAACTTATCATTAGTCATAATACACATCTCTGTATGTTAACAATAACAATAAACCGCTAATTCCTACAAGGGCATAAACAATTCTTGCCAATAAAGACATTTCACCAAAGATTGCGGCAACTAAATCGAAATTAAAAAATCCGATTAAACCCCAGTTAACAGCGCCGATAATAACAAGAATATAGGCGATAATTCTAATTATTTTCATAAAAATCTCCTTTCATAAATAATTATTTTTTATTTTTGTTCTTATGACATCAGTAAAAATAATTAAATAATTAGTTTTATAAATAAAATTGACACTATAAAATAGTTTTGTTAGACTAAAGATATAAGCCGATATGGCTCAGTTGGTAGAGCAGCTCATTCGTAATGAGCAGGTCGCGAGTTCGAGTCTCGCTATCGGCTTTTGTAAAAAAGAAAGAGGCATTTTTACCTCTTTCTTTTTTATATCAATGCCAAGGAGTATCAA